>CAJMQA010000006.1 GCA_905215395.1 uncultured bacterium
GCATGGTCATGGGAACTATTTCCGCCAGATTTATTTCTATTTCTTTCGAATACACAGCGTTTGCATCCGCCCATACTCCCTGTACAGCATAATTCCCGAAATAATCGGCCAAAACATCATCCGGAGGAAAAACAGAATTCTTTATCCCTGCCTCCGCCGAAATATTGGCAAGCGTCATCCGGTCTGAAATAGATAATGCAGAGACGCCTTCTCCATGATACTCCAGAGCCTGATAAGCAACATGTTCACCTTTCAGCAATCCGATAATCCACAGTGCCAGATCCTTAGCAAATACTCCCTGAGATAAACGCCCATTCAAAATAACCTTGATCGTCTCCGGCACCCGGAACCACATTTTACCGGTTTTCCAAATCATAGCTGTTTCGGTCTTATTCAATCCGACAGCCAGACAATTAAAAGCACCTGCCGTACAGGTGTGACTATCACTACCTGTAACCAATAGCCCTTGTTTCAGATAGTGGGTCAAAACCTGATGACAAATTCCTTTATCACAATCAAAAAAACGTTCCACCTGCTGTTCCTCCATAAAATTATGGATGGAATTATAATCATGAATCAATTCCTCCGTCGTACCTATCATCTTCCGATCCAGCACAACGACCAACTTCTCAGGGTGCAGAAGACCTTTCCCTCCCATATGTTCAAATAATTTCCTGACTCTGGCTGAATTATCATGACTCAGCACAATGTCCGGTTCACAGATGACAATACTACCAGCAGAAGCATTCAATAATTTTTCAACAAATGTTTTTCCCGTTTTCATATGATTATGATTTATTTTTTAGCAACCATAGGCATATTTCCGGCTATCCGGTCAATGAATAAAATACCGTTCAGATGATCTATCTCATGCTGAAAAATCACTGCCGTAAAGCCCTTGACGGTATCCTGCCTACGTTCATATTCAACTTCTTCTCCATCCGGAATATAACTGATGACAATCTCCGTAGAACGCCATACACTATCCGCTATTGCAGGTACAGACAAACATCCCTCCATTCCCAATGCCTGTGCCTTCGAATAATATTCAATCTTAGGATTGACATAGAATTCAAATGGCGTCCCCGGTTTATCATACCGTTGTACAGCAACTAATTGACGGCCAATACCCACTTGAGGAGCTGCTATTCCCACACCGGGGTCGGACGGATCATTTACCGTGATCAGCATTCTTGCTTTCAATTTCAGGAAATCCATCGTTTTCAATTCCCCCTTCTGTAAAGGTTTTGCCATTTGACGCAAAAACAAGGAATCTTCCCGATTATCGATTTTCCAGACCCGCATGATTCCCTCACTCCCATTTATGATATGCTTTTCTTCTGCTGTGAACGATTCTGAACATCCACAGCAGAGAAAAAATAAACATAAACCCATTAACACTTTTATCATTCGCCCCTATTTATTAATCCACATCCAATTCAATGGTATAAGTCTGATTGGGTTTAAAATCAGCATTGTATACCAATAAGAAATTCTCATCGACAGCAGCCTTCCAGTCCTGTCCGGCAGATAAACGCGGATTCTTTAAACGTTCCGGAAAGAAATAACTGAAAGGTAAATCCAATACATGCTCCTGCTTGAAATGGTCTCCTTTCATCCTTTCCAGATTAAAGTTTTCCTTTGTGGTAATGGTTACTATATATTTCTTTCCTTTTAAAACCGAATTCACCGTAAAATCATTTTCTTCGGGAATCTGTTGCAGGCGTACATTCCATTTCGGATCTCCATAATAAGCCAAAACATCCCGGTCGTGTACAAATCCAACCTGATCGTGAGAAGGCTGTATCCCTATCGTCTGCATAATCAATTGAGGAGCCTCACTAAATTCATTATCTGAATATGGATAAGCCAATGTCGTCAATTTCGGATTCCATTCATTCAACTGATGCATCAGATCCTGTTGATTCAGGTACATGGCTTCAGCCAGGGAATAACGTCCCGGTGTCGTCAGCCAATATTTTAATCCGCCCCAACCGGCACGGCCATGCCAGGTAGTAACAACATAACCAACCAAAGTTGCTGCATTTCCGCTATTCATCCAGGCAATAGCCATACTCTCCCTGGTATTGTCCGCATTCGCAATAAGACAATTACCAATAGGTAAATACACTTTACGTTTTCCACTCTCTACCAAATTCCGGGGATTATCCGGAAAATCCATATACAATTGTCCGCCTTTGGATTTAATATTTCCCAAAGAAAAAGGCATCTCCAGATTCCGTTCAGTTGCATGGGCAGCAGTAACCACCAAATCCGGCTCATATTTAGCATACAGATCATAAAAAGTCTGCATTTCATCCGAAGGATCTACCTTGTTTATCACCACAGTATCTACCCGTCCCTGATTATTTCTTCTCAACATTTTAACCGGTTTCACCGGCAACTGATAGGTAACAACAGTATCCTCTGCTGATTTCTTTTCCCCCCACAATCCCTGCCGGTGATCGTCCACCCAACCATAACGATCAAACCATTTGGCACTGTGCAACTCCATGATAGATGCAACAGCATCTTTAACCACCAAGGGCTCTGTTGAATTATTAACCATTTTCATGGCTGCCTGTGCATCATATCCGGTAATAATTCCCCACAGGAAATCTGCATAAATATCATTGTCCACCTTACGGCTCAATTGGTTCAAATGGATCACATAATCCCGGTTCAGATTCTCCGGTTTTTCAACAATGGCAACATAACGGGGACGTACTTTCTGTAATCGAGGTAAAACTTCATCCAGATTTTCCTTATACGATAGCAATACAGCCTGATGTTTGTCTTTCAAGGCTTCAGCCACCTTCATCCATTCGGCATCATTCTTCACATTTTTACCGGCAATCACCACATAATCCTTAGCTTGCACCTCACCCATACAAGCCATGAACAACATCAGAAAAAACAAAATATAAGTATTCATTTTTGATTTTAAATTAAGAATTATTGAAATACTTTCATATCTTCAAAGATACAATTTTTATTTAATACAAACAGAAAAAGAGTTGTTTCCTTTACAGAAACAACTCCTTTCAGATAAGCTAGAACCGGAAATTAATGATACATTTTTTCCAATTGTTCCTTGATACTATCACTGGTAATATAATCGTCAAAATCCATCCGTTTGTCGATGATTCCATCCGGAGTCAATTCGATCACACGGTTACAAACGGTCTGGATAAACTCATGGTCATGTGAATTCATCAGGACAATCCCCTTGAAGGATACCAACGTATTGTTGAAGGCCTGAATCGATTCCAGGTCAAGATGGTTTGCCGGCGAATCCAGAATCAGGACATTGGCGTTATTCAGCATCATACGGGCTATCATACAGCGCATTTTCTCACCTCCCGAAAGTACTTTCACATTTTTATAAATGTCTTCTCCGGAGAAAAGCATTTTTCCTAAAAACCCGCGCAAAAAGGTTTCACTCGTATCAGTTGAATACTGTCCCAGCCAATCGATCAGTTTCATATCAGTCTGGAAATAGGCCGAATTATCCAAAGGTAAATATGCGGTAGTAATCGTCACTCCCCAGGTAAAATCACCCGTATCCGGTTTTTCGTTACCACTGATAATTTCCAGCAGAGCAGTCATCGCACGGGGATCCCTGGACAAGAAAACAATCTTATCGTCTTTTTCCACTGCAAACTCAACATCTTTAAACAAACAGACACCATCCACGCTCTTACTCAGATTACGGACTTCCAGAATCTTATTCCCAACCTCCCGTTCCGGAGTGAAGATAATACCCGGATATTTACGCGTAGAAGGCATGATCTCCTCCACATTCAGTTTCTCCAGCATTTTCTTACGGCTGGTTGTCTGTTTCGACTTGGCTACGTTGGCACTGAACCGGGAAATAAATTCCTGCAACTCTTTCCGTTTCTCCTCAGCCTTTTTATTTTTAGCCTGGGCTTGTCTCAAAGCCAGCTGACTGGATTCATACCAGAAACTATAGTTACCTGCAAAAAGAGTGACCTTCCCAAAATCAATATCGACCGAATGGGTACATACGGCATCCAGGAAGTGACGGTCGTGCGAAACGACCAAAACCGTATTTTCATAATTGGCGAGATAATTCTCTAACCACATCACTGTTTCCAGGTCGAGGTCATTGGTCGGCTCATCCAACAAAAGGTTATCCGGTTTCCCGAACAAAGCCTGCGCCAGCAACACACGCACTTTTTGCTTACCACTCAAATCCTTCATCAAAGAATAGTGTAAATCCTCTTTAATACCCAGGCCGCTTAATAAGTTGGCAGCATCACTCTCCGCATTCCATCCATCCATACCTGCAAACTGCTCCTCCAATTCCGCCGCCCGGATACCGTCCTCATCAGAAAAATCCTCTTTCAGGTAAATGGCATTCTTTTCCTGCATCACCTCCCACAACTTTAAATAGCCCTGTAATACCGTATCCAGCACTGTACACTCATCATACGCAAAGTGATCCTGTTTCAATACAGACAAACGCTCACCGGGACCAAACATTACCGTACCCCGGGTCGGCTCCAGATCATTACTCAATATTCTTAAAAAAGTTGATTTTCCGGCACCATTTGCCCCAATTACCCCGTAACAATTGCCCGGAGTAAACTTCAAATTCACATCCTGAAACAATGTTCTCTTACCAAACTGAATCTCTAAATCCGAAACTGTAATCATGTTTATATTCTATTTTCTCTGATAATCAATATCTTTCCACCTATCTTAAACAGGTCTGCAAAGATAGTCTTTTATTTTTGATTCCACAAAAAAGCATGTCTGCTCCTCACAAACATGCCTTTAGTTTTTTACCAATTTATCGGATCAGATCTTTTTCCCGTCCCCGTACATCTTCTGATAATAATTCTGGTAATCTCCACTGGTCACATTGTCCAGCCACTCCTGATTCTCCAGATACCATCGCACGGTCTTTTCTATCCCCTCTTCAAACTGTAATGAAGGTTCCCACCCTAGTTCTTTGTGTAGTTTCGTCGAATCAATCGCATAACGCAAATCATGCCCGGCACGGTCGGTCACATAAGTAATCAGATGCTCAGAAGCTCCTTCAGGCCGACCTAATAAACGATCGGTAACTTTAATCAACACTCTAATCAGATCGATATTTTTCCACTCATTAAAACCACCGATATTATATGTCTCCCCAACTTTTCCCTCATGGAAAATCAGATCTATAGCCCGGGCATGGTCGTTCACAAACAACCAATCCCGGACATTCTCTCCTTTTCCGTAGACAGGAAGTGGTTTATTATGCCGGATATTATTAATGAATAAAGGAATCAGTTTTTCAGGAAACTGATAAGAACCATAATTATTGGAACAATTCGAAATCTTCACCGGCATTCCGTAAGTATCGTGATAAGCTCTCACAAAATGATCCGAGGATGCTTTGGATGCAGAATAGGGAGAATGAGGATCGTATTTGGTCTTCTCTGTAAAGAATTCATTTCCAGGCTGGAGAGAACCATACACCTCATCGGTAGATACATGATAAAATAATTTATTCTCATATCGTCCTTCCCAGGCAAGCTTGGCAGCCTGTAACATACTTAAAGTCCCCATGACATTTGTCTGTGCAAAAGCAAAAGGATCCCTGATGGAACGATCCACATGGCTCTCTGCTGCCAGATGAATGACCCCATCCACCTGATATTTACTGAAAATAGCCTGTATTGCCGGAAAATCGCAAATATCTGCCTTTTCAAATACATAATTAGACATGTGCTCAACATCTGCCAGATTAGCCAGATTACCGGCATAAGTCAATTTGTCCAGATTGACAATCCGGTATTCCGGATATTTATTCACCATCAATCTTACCAAATGTGAACCGATAAATCCGGCTCCTCCGGTTATTAAAATCGTTCTTTTCATATATTCTAATTTTTACGAATTGTCTCTATACATCTTCCCAAAGCCTCTTGCCAATCCGGAACCTCCACTGCAAAGATTCGCTTAATTTTCGTCTTATCCAGCACCGAATAGGCCGGACGTCTGGTTCTGGTTGGATATTCGGCAGTAGAAACCGGATGAACCTTACAATCCAAACCACTCCGTTTTACTATTTCAGTAGCAAAATCAAACCAGGAACATACCCCGCCATTACTAAAATGATAGATTCCTTCATACTCTACCCTCTCGTCGTTCTCCATAATTTTGACGATAGCCCGGGCCAGATCTTCTGCATAAGTAGGTGTCCCGATCTGATCATTGACAACATTTATCTCAGAACGTTCCGCCGCCAACCGCATAATCGTCTTAAAAAAATTATTCCCATATTCTGAGTACAACCAAGCGGTCCTGATAATAATATAAAAACAACGGGATTGAAAAATAGCTTCCTCACCTGCCAGTTTTGTTTTCCCGTAAACACTCACAGGACAAGGCTTATCTTTTTCTGTATAGGGCTCCGCAGCCGTCCCGTCAAATACATAGTCAGTAGAAATATGAATCAGCAGACAATCCTCTTTTGCTGCAGCCTTTGCCAGATTCGCCACAGCCTGCGTATTGATTTTTGCTGCCAGTTCCGGTTCCTCCTCAGCCTTATCAACAGCAGTATAGGCCGCACAATTAATGATAGTGTCAATCTCCTTCTCCTTTATAAAACGTTCTACTGCATTATAATCAGTAATATCCAATTCCGCTATATCCGTGTAAAACACTTCATCTAAAACAGTAAAACCTATTTTTTGAAGTTCAGAACCTAACTGCCCGTTTGCTCCGGTCACCAATATATTAGCCATATCCTATGTAGTTAAAATCCAAAAGCTTTATCCAAACCATCGCGTACGATATCCTTTGCGGACAATATCATTTTTTCTTTCGGTACTTTCCAGTCGATGCCAAGAACCGGATCATCAAACTGTACCCCTCCCTCATAATCCGGAGCATAATAATTGTCACACTTATACTGGAAAACAGCCTCTTCACTCAATACGGCAAATCCATGGGCAAACCCCCGGGGAACAAATAGCTGCCGCTTATTTTCTTCCGATAACTCAGTAGATACGTGTTTTCCGAATGTCGGAGAAGCTTTTCTCAAATCCACTGCAACATCTAATACACACCCCTTCACCACTCTCACCAACTTTGCCTGGGTATACGGAGGTAACTGATAATGCAATCCCCTCACCACTCCATAAGACGACTTCGATTCATTGTCCTGGACGAAAACAATCTTCCTCACCTGCTCTTCAAATTCCTTCTGAGAAAAACTCTCAAAAAAATATCCTCTCGAATCCCCGAATACCCGTGGCTCCAGAATAAACACTCCTTCTATATCTGTTTCAATAACCTTCATTTCCTGAATTTTCGATTTTTCACTCCTGTCAAAATTATTACAATAATTTCAACAGATACTCTCCATATTGATTCTTTTTCATCGGCTCAGCCAGATATCTCAACTTCGCTTCATCAATCCAACCTTTCCGGAAAGCAATTTCCTCCGGACATGCAATCTTAAGTCCCTGACGCTTTTCAATCACCTCAACAAAAGTCGAAGCTTCTGACAAAGAATCATGAGTACCTGTATCCAGCCAAGCAAACCCACGTCCCAACAATTGTACCTTTAACTCCCCATCTTTCAAAAATTCCTGATTTACAGTGGTAATTTCCAGTTCTCCACGGGCAGAAGGCTGAATAGAAGCTGCCACATCAACAACTTTATTGGGATAAAAATAGAGTCCTACAACGGCATAATTTGATTTTGGCTGAACTGGTTTTTCCTCAATACTCAGTACATTTCCTGAAGCATCGAATTCAGCCACACCATAACGTTGCGGATCATTCACGTAGTACCCGAACACTGTCGCTTTATTTTCCTGCTCTACAGTATTCACAGCTTCCTTTAACATATGGGAAAAACTCTGTCCGTAAAATATGTTATCCCCCAATACCAGACATACCGGATCATTCCCTATGAAATCTTTTCCGATAATAAAAGCCTGGGCCAAACCATCCGGGCTGGGCTGTTCTGCATAAGCAAAGTTGATTCCATAGTCAGAACCGTCTCCTAACAAACGCCGGAAACCTGGTAAATCCTGAGGAGTAGAAATCACCAAAATTTCCCGGATCCCAGCCAGCATTAAAACAGACAAGGGGTAATAAATCATCGGCTTATCATATATGGGCAATAACTGCTTAGATACTCCTTTGGTGATGGGATACAAACGGGTTCCGGAACCTCCGGCCAATATAATTCCTTTCATAGGGCAATAACTTTATTATTTCAAGTTACAAAATTAAAAAAACCCGGAACATTATCCCGGGTTTATGTCCATATCTGTTGAATTTATTTCACATCCAATTTGTTTTGCTTTCTTTTAGCCAGCAAATTAATGAGGTAAAAAATAACAGTAAACAATACAATATCCCCCCCAATCAAAACTTCATTCGACAAATTGCGTCCCCAATATCCCCATAAAATAAACATTAGATTCAAAAATAAAATCGTAAATGTTGCTTTGCGGTGTACACCATTAAAAATAACAAGCAACTTATGATGCAAATGACGCTTATCCGGTGAAAAAGGCGATTTTCCACGCATCCAACGGGATACAAACAAGCGTAGGGTATCTATAATCGGAATTGCCAACACACTGAAAACACATCCCGGAGCAGCTCCTACAGCACAAGCTCCTTTCATATGAATATCAACTTCACAAAATTTTATTGCCATTACTCCCAACAAAAAGCCAACCATCAATGCCCCGGAATCCCCCATAAACATCTTGGAACGTTTCCCCAACAAATTGATAAAAAAGAAAGGCACGATTGAAGCACTCAACACTCCGCAAAGCAAGGCATATTCAATACGTCCGCAAGAGTAAAACCATACCCCAAAGAAAATACAATCCATCAACGCAGTTCCGGAACACAGACCATCGATCCCATCAATCAGATTGATTGCATTGATCAACCCCACTAACCCTACAAACGTCAATGGAATCCCAATCCAGGGACTGATTTCATACAATCCGAACAGGCCATGTAAATCGCTGATATAAAAACCTCCTCCGACAATCAATACCAACACCCCCAACATTTCTCCTTTCACCTTTTTCCGGGGAGAAATTTCCAACAAATCATCATAAATACCGATCAGAAAAATCAGTATTGCTCCTAAAATAATATACTGAAACTCCCGGATTATATCAAATCTCGCAAATAACAAAAAAGAACAGAGAAAAGCCAGAAACACAACAATACCTCCGATATTCGGTACGCAACCGGTATGGGATGAACGCTTGTTTGGTTTATCCACAAAATTCCTTAGAATAGCCATTTTAAATACAGGTACCCTTACATTCCAGCCAATCAACAAGGCTAGAAGCATAGACAAAAGCAATCTCCAGTCATCTGACAATAAACTCAGCATCATTTTTTCATATCTTACGGTATCCACTATAGTTTGCAAAAATACATTCTTTTATAAAACCTACCCTATTTTTCACTTTAAAAAAGTCATAATTATATTCTTTTACGATAATTCACATCAAACTACTGCAACAATATGTTAAAAATACCTAAATGATTCTCTAAAAATTCCTGAAGATTGTCAGCAGTCACATAAAGCTTCATATAAAATTTCAACAGGATGATAAGCTATCCTACCAGTACCATCCTTAATCTGTTGTCTGCAACTTGTTCCGGGAGCTGCAATACAGATTTCTTTCCCCGCCTTTCTGATAGCAGGAAAAAGAATTTGTTCCCCGATTTTCAGAGAAAGTTCATAATGTTCTTTCTCATATCCAAAAGCACCGGCCATACCACAGCATCCCGAAGGTATCACCTCCACCTCATAATTTTCAGGCAGAGAAAGCATTGCCCGCGAAGGCTCTACCGAAGCCAGAGATTTTTGATGACAATGTCCATGCAGAAAAATTTTCAATTTCTCTTTCGTAAATTGTCCGGAGGATATATTCCCTTTTTTGATCTCCCTTACAATAAATTCATCATATAAAAGACAATTCTTTGACAGTTTCTCAGCCTCTGCCTGTTCCCCGGCTTCCACCAGATCCGGATACTCATCCCGGAAAGACAATATACAGGAAGGCTCTATTCCCACCAGAGGAATCTCTTCAGAAACCACATCTTTTAACAAGCTGACATTTTTCCGGGCAATCTCTTTTGCCTTTTTCAGCAAACCTTTGGAGATTTCCGTCCGTCCGCTTTCAACATGCTCCGGGATAAGAACAGTATATCCTAATTTACGCAACATCCCGACAAAACAAATTCCGACATTGACATCCAGATAATTGGTAAACTCATACACAAACAGATATACTTTTTTGGTCGTTTGAGAATCTCCCGGATGTTTTTGTAACCACCTTTTCAGGCTCGTTTTGTAAAGCCGGGGAATAGAACGTTCCGGGGCAAAATGCAACATCCGTTTCAACAAAGAAGCAAATATCCGGTTTGATACAAACCCATTATAAACCGCAGGCATCAACATACCCCATTTTTCAACTTTCGTCAGATTAGCCATCAGATAAGAACGTAACGGCATGTTCTTCGTATCGTAGTGATGCTGCAAGTATTCTGCCTTAAAGCGAGCCATATCCACATTCGAAGGACACTCTGATTTACAAGCTTTACAGGAAATACAAGTATCTAAAATTTCGAGAATTTCAGTCTGGTCAAATCTATTTTTCCCATGCGGATGAATCATCAGCTCCCGGAGTACATTTGCCCTTGCCCGGGTTGTATTTCTTTCCTCGCCCGTCGCCCGGAATACCGGACACATCGTTCCTCCGGCCAAATCCGATTTCCGGCAATCTCCTGATCCGTTACATTGTTCTATGGCACAGAGCCAGCCTTTTTGCCTGGAAAAATTGAAATAAGTAGGAATCTCAGCTTCTGATTTCTCACATCTCAAAGCCACATCCATCGGAGGGGTATTAACAATCTTCCCCATATTAAATAAATGCTCTCCGTCCCAAACTTCCTTGATCTCCTTCAGATAACCATATACTTTTTCTCCGAACAAAAAAGGAATAAACTCTCCCCTCAGCCTACCATCCCCATGCTCACCACTCAGCGATCCCCTATGTTTCTTTACCAATTTAGCCGTTTCCACCGCCACAGTCCTGAACAATTTCCTGTCTTTCTCCTCTTTTAGGTTCAATACAGGCCGCAGATGCAACTCTCCGGTACTGATATGGGCATGATACACACAATTCAGCCCATAGGCTTCCAGCATCTTCTTAAAATCCGCCATATAAGCCGGCAGGCGTTGCGGAACAACCGCTGTATCCTCAATTACCGAAACTGGCTTAGCACTTCCAGGCATCCCGGAGAGTAAACCTAAACCAGCCTTCCTCAAATTCCATACCCGGCTGATATCCTTCCCATACACTCTGGGATAATGGAAACCATACCCACATTCCCTCAGATCCTCCTCGATGTTATCCGCCAACTGATCTATCATTGTTCTATTATCCCCGGCCAACTCCACTATCAATATAGCTGCAGGATCCCCCTGAACAAAAAAACGGTTCCTATTCTGTTCTATATTCTGTTTGCTCAACTCCAGAATTGTACGATCCATCAGCTCCACAGCCATAGGCCGATGCTGCAAGGCAACCAAATTAGCCTCAAAAGCCTCTTCCAATGTATGACAATGCACACAAATCACCGCCTTTTCTGGAGGAGGCAAAGGCACCAGATTCAATTTCATCTCCGTAACAATAGCCAGCGTACCTTCCGACCCCGCCAACAAACTACACAAATTAAATAATTGCCGATTCCGGACATCGAAATAGTGAGTCCTCAACAACTCATCCACTGCATACCCTGAATTCCTCCTCCGTAACCCAGGTTCAGGAAAACTTTCCACAATTTCCTTCTGTCGTTCCGGATCGCTCAGCAATTTAACAATATGTCTGTATATTTTTCCTTCCAGGTCATGTTGCCCCATCTTCGCTTTCACCTCCTCATCTTCTAATCCCTTCAACACGACCTCCGAACCATCACTCAACACCACTTTAGCCTCCAGTAAATGATCCCGTGTACTCCCATACACCAGTGAATGCGACCCGCATGAATTGTTCCCCACCATTCCCCCCATACAGCAACGATTCGCAGTTGAAGTCTCCGGTCCGAAAAACAGTCCATACGGTTTACAATACAAATTCAGCTCATCCAGCACCACTCCGGGTTGTACCCTCACCCACCTCTCTTCCGCATTTATTTCCAGAATCCGCTTCATATGCCGGGAGATATCCATCACCAATCCACTCCCCCACAACCTGCCCCGCCAAGGAAGTTCCTCCAGCCCGCGGAATCAGGTTCAAATGCTTCTCCTTCGCATATCGCACCACCTCCACCACATCCGTCGCATTCCTGGGATATACTACACCCACCGGCATTTCCCGGTAAGCCGAAGCATCCGTCGCATAAATAATCTGATGCAGGGAATCCGTCTCCAATTCCCCTTTAATCCTAATTGCTAAATCTTTTAAATCACTCATATCCATATAACAAAAATGGAGTCCTATCTATCCGACAGGGCTCCAAATATAACATAAAATGTATTCAGTATTACATTTTCTGGTCGAGATTCTTTCCCGAAAGCCTAAATCTTATCACTCACTTTTAAATATAATATCATCTTTGGGGGACTGTACAAACTCAAATTCCAATGTTCGTGCTAATCCTTCACCCAAAGTATAAGGCGCTTTAAAATCCAATTTTTGTACTTTAGTTGCATCAAACTGAGTTGTAGCACAGAACTTTTTCACCCGGACAGAACTCACCCTTAATTTCTTTCGAGTAATCCATGCTAATACATCATAACAATATCCTCCAGTCATCCCCAACCAATACGGAAAATGTATTGCAGGAATATGTTTCTTCAATACTTTACTAACATGCTCCACCAACTCATTCATCGTAAAATCAGGCTTATCTATATAATTATAAACATGATATCCTTCCGTTTTGTTTTCAATCAAAAATTGAATAAAAGCAATTATATTCCCCACATAAGCCATAGATTTCCTATTATTTCCATTTCCCACCATAGCAAATTTACCACTAGAAATTTGCTTTAATAAATTATACACATTTCCCCGATTCCTTTCTCCAAAAATCACAGTCGGACGTACTATATTTATATTCCAGTCGGGATGCATCTCATACCACTTTTCCAACTCCTGCTCTGCCAGCCATTTACTCTTACCATAATGATTAAAAGGATCTTTCTCATGTTCTTCATTCGGATTCTCCTTATTCAATCCATAAACCGCTACCGAAGAAGTAAAAATAATCCGCTTCACCCCATTGGCTTCCATTGCTACCAATACATTCTGCATCCCAGTTACATTCACGTCATAGTATTTTGTTATCGGCGTAACATCATCCCGATGTTCAGCAGCCAACAACACAACCACATCAGAACCTTCCAATTTTTTTTTCAGACTATCAGGGTTTCTAACATCCCCAATCTCTGTTATTTCCGGAAAAAAATGGCTTTGCTGCTTATCTATATTCGACAAATCATAATCACTTTGTCGTAATAAATCGATCAAACGTGTCCCAACAAAACCGGAACCGCCAACTAAAGAAATCTTCATTAATTATAAACTTAGTTAAATTACACAACTCAAGAAGCTAAAACATCCTCAACAATAGCACAATATTTTCGGGCCAAAACAGCATAATCATAATTTGCTGCAGCATCCCGGGCTCTAGCAGCCATTTGATCATACTTTTCCTTAGGCATATTATATATATTCTTTATTGCTTCTGCATATTTTTCAGATGAATCAAAAGTTTCTGCAATCCCGATTCCATATTTAAGTATTGGATCATATCCCATCACTTGATTAGAACAAATTGGCTTTCCACTTGCCATATATTGGAATAACTTTCCCTGACTTCCACCATAGCGATCTATATCATTTCGCTTATAGTTCAAAATATTCAAGGAACTACGTGACAAAATATAAGGAACATATTTTATCTCCACCCATTTTTCTTTGAAAACGACATTTGTTAGATTATTTGCCAGGCAATAATATTCTAACTCTTCCCTATCACAACCATCTCCATATATCAAAAATTTTATTTTCTTTTCAGAAATGAGTAAGTGGGCTGCCTCTATTAATAATCTCACATTATTTACTAAACGAATGGAACCTAAATAAATGACTTTAAAATAGCTATCATCATCTAAATCTTTATCTTGGATTTGATAATGTTCTTTATTATAATCAAAATCTTTTAGATCTACCCCATTATTTATATATGCATATTTACTCAGATCTATTTTTCCACCTTTTTCTGTATTCCATCCTTTTTCAATAATATAATCTTTTGCACCTTCAAGCGTAAATATTATTCTGTCAGCTTTTTCATACAAAAATTTTTCTACATGATATGCCAACTTTAAAAATGGATTATTTTTTTTCATCAAACCAAAAGCAACAAACGATTCCGGCCATAAATCCCATACTTCTGTAATATATTTTGCTTTTAATTTCTTTGCAGCAAAGTACACCGGAAAATCAAACGGTACGCGCAAATTATGAATAATCAAATCCGGTTTCAGAAAATGTTTCCGGTTTCGGAATAAACGCCATGCAAATACAAAGGTTGCAAACATCCGTTTCAGTCCGTTAGAGGCATAAGATGGTATTTTTAAAAATACATACCGTCTCTCTCCATATTGCTGCTCCAGATATTTTTTTGAATCTGTTATCAGATTTTTTTTATTATAATGTAGATAACTCCCAGAAAAAATAATCACATTATATCCATGCTCAATTAAAGCATCTGCAAACTTCTGATGCCGTAAATGGGTATCTATTTCAGGCGGCTGAACATTGACACAGACCAACCAGATCGTTTTTTTTTCTTTTTTCATTGAAAAGAATTTACAAATAAAACAACCTCTTTTATCTCTTCTTCACTCATCACAGGACTAATCGGTAAACTCAACTCTTGATTGTGAATTTGTTCAGTTACTGGTAAAGACAGATTATTCCATTTTTTTAAGCATTCCTGCTTATGTGGAGGAATTGGATAATGAATAATTGTCTGTATGCCATTTTCCATCAAATATTTTTGTAATTCATCTCGTTTCTCACAACGAATCGGAAATAAATGAAATACATGAGCATCCCAATCGTAAACAATAGGAGTAATAATACGGGGATTAATTATATTCTCTATGTAATATTTAGCAATTTGCTTTCTGACCGCAAGATCTTTATCCAGGTATCGCAATTTCACATTGAGAACAGCCGCCTGTATTTCATCCAGTCGGCTATTCCGGCCTGTATATTTAAATATATACTTCCGGGAAGATCCATAATTTGCTAAAGCCCTTACAACATCTGCTAATTCTTTATCGTTTGTTGTCACAGCCCCAGCGTCTCCTAATGCTCCAAGATTTTTTCCAGGATAGAAACTATGACCAGCAGCGTCACCTAAAGAACCGGTTTTGCGTCCACGATAAAGACATCCATGAGCTTGCGCATTATCCTCTATCAATTTCAATGAATATTTTTCACACAATCGACATATTTCATCTGTATATGCACATTGTCCATACAAATGGACGATCAATATACCTTTTGTTTTAATCGTAATTGCTTGTTCAAGCTTTGTATCATCAATTTGATAGCTCAAAATATTAGGCTCAATCAAAACCGGTATCAGACCATTCTCCGTAATTGCCAAAATTGAAGCTATATATGTATTGGCCGGAACAAGAATTTCATCCCCTGGCTTCATTATTCCCATCTCTATATAAGCCCGAAAGATCCAAATTAAAGCATCCAATCCATTAGCACATCCAATTGTATATTCTGTACCTATATATGCAGAATAATTTTTTTCAAAATTCTCATTTTCTTCTCCCTGAAGATACCAACCAGAATCAACAACCCGCCCGACTGCCTCCTGAATTTCATCCCTATATTTCTGGGTAACTTGCTGTAAATCTAAAAATTTAATCATTATTTTTTATTAATAGGTTTGATGTCCATATTTATTCACCCAAAAATCAAATTCTTCAACAATAGTTTTCAAAGGTTCACTCTCTACTTTTTGATTTTTCAGAACATACTCTTCAATTTCTTGTTCAAATTCCTCGAAACCAAATTTTTTAATTGCATAATAATTTACACTAATGGGCTTACCAGGAATATACCGAGAAAAAGGTTTTACATTTTTCATACAAGCAGTATTTGTTGCAACAATCGAATACTGACCAATAACCGTGTATTGATTAACAGTACATGCCATTGCAATATTTGCTCCTTCCAATACTTTCACAATTCCTGCAAGTACAGAAGTATTTGTGATAACCGCCTTATTCTGAACATGTATATCATGAGAAATATGAACCCCCTGCATTATGAAAACATCATTCCCAATTATAGTTCTATCTTCATAGCATGGTTGTTCAATTAACGAAAATTCCCGAATAATATTATTATTTCCTATTATTACTTTGGGATTCGTATAATTATATTCGACACGCTTAGTATCTGTAGCTGGACATCCGATAATAACATGAGGACCAATTACGTTGTTGTCACCTATTTCAATTGGTCCTTCAAGGATTGTATAAGGCAATATTTTATTTCCCTTACCTAAAACTACATTTTCTCCAATTATGACGGTTGGATGAATTTCATTCATACTTCTTGTGCTTTACAAAATTTTTATAATCTCTGATATAATCTTCTTCATCATAAGGTAAAGATGCCATAACCAGACATACTGCACCTGAAGAGAAATCATCCAAAGTTCTCCATATGCCAGGAACGACAAGTAATCCCTGATAAGGACGATTCAGAGTAAAAGTTCTTTTAACACTCCCATCATCAAGAGTTACATTAAAGCTTCCACTTGCAGCAACAATCAATTGTTTCAGTTCCTTATGGGCATGTCCTCCCCGGGATTCTCCCCCAGGAATATCATATAAATAATAAACACGCTTTACCTCAAAAGGAATGGTTTTATTATTCTCTACCACTGAGATATTACCTTTTTTATGATGATGCTTATCTATCTCTATGATGGAACAATCATAAACAGAAGTTTGTCTCATTTTATAATTTTTTTGAATTCTGCATAATCATGAATATAATCTTCAATATCATAAGGAGTTGATGCTAAAATCAAAGCCAATGAATTCGTTGAAAAATTCTGCATTTGCCTCCAAATTCCTTGCGGAACATACAATCCGTAGTAAGATCGGTTTAACGAAAATGTTTTACGATCCTTCCCGTCATCCAATACGACATCGAAACTTCCGGACAAGGCAACTATAAACTCCTGATTTTCTTTATAAGCATGTCCTCCCCGAACTTCCCCGCCCGGAACATCATATATCCAATAAGAACGGACTATTTTAAAAGGAATATGCTTTTCTTGTTCAACAAAAGACAAATTACCCCGATCATCCAAAAATTTTGGAAGATTAATTATTTGTATAGTTGACATGTTTTAATCTATAAAAAGTAACGAAAATTCAAATGAAAAGTCGGACAACCTCAAATGCCTCCGCATATTCACAGCCCACCTGTATTCCTCTGGCTTTTGCTAAAGAAAATATAAATTCATCTGATAAATAATCCCTTTTACCTTGTGAATGATACTCTTTCAGTGCACAGATTTTAGCCTCTACATTTTCTTTATTTAAACGTACAAAACATTGTGTATTAAAAGTAAGATTATTCCAAATCAA
The DNA here is from genome assembly GCA_905215395.1 of uncultured bacterium. Taxonomy (GTDB): domain Bacteria; phylum Bacteroidota; class Bacteroidia; order Bacteroidales; family Marinifilaceae; genus Odoribacter. Next base: position 17,720 of record CAJMQA010000006.1, read on the forward strand.
TTCATATCCTAATATGGTTGTATTTTTGAAAGCTCTCAAACCTTCTTGAGCAATCGTAGTATGATCTTGGTGAATATCGTGCAAACTTGGAATAAAAACCAAGTCATATTGCTGTTGTTTTCTGATTTTGATTAATTCCTCCAAAATCTCCTGTCTGACGTAATTTAATTTCCGAACCTGATAATTGAATATAATTAAATTTTCAGATTTTATACCCAGCTTTGTTGTGGCATTTCTGACTTCCGTCTTCAAAATATCCTTAGGGAATCCTGCCGGAACAGATTCTTCTGCAGTTGAAAAAGCAACATATGTTATCTTTTTCCCTTCTGATATCAACTTATGAATTGTTCCTCCTAACCCTAATTCTCCATCATCAGTATGTGGAGCTAAAACTAAAATATTTGTACTATTTTCAATCATACAGACTTTTTTAAAACTTTAGCAGGATTACCTGCAACAACCGTATTTTGTTCTACATTTTTTAACACAACAGCACCCAAACCGACCAAGGCATGGTCTTGTATATGTAACTGCTGTTTTATTGAAACGTTAGGAGCAATCCAACAATCTTTACCAATATGAACCCCTCCTCCTATAATTGTCCCGGCAATTATGTATGAACAACTATCAATGATCACATTATGAGCAATATGGACAAGATTATCTATTTTTACATCGTCACCAATCATAGTCGCATCCAGAGTCCCTCTGTCTATTGCAGTATTTGCACCTATATATACATGATTGCCTATCTTTACATATCCTAAATGTGGAAAATGGATAGGAACTCCATTTTCATCTTTTTCAAAACCAAACCCATCCTGTCCGATCACTGTACCTGATTTGATATAGCAACTTTTACCTATTGATGTGTTTTCCATGATAGTAACATTAGGCAAAATACAAGTGCCGTCTCCAATTGTCACATTATCACCTATAAAACAATGGGCACCTATAAAAACATTCTTCCCGATCGAAGTTCGTTTACCAAGAATTACAGATGGATGGATACCAGCAACAAAGTTATCTTTCACAAAATAAGCCTGGACAACACGCAGATAATCTAGCCGTGGATTATCAGAAAAAATACATGAACACTCCAGTTTATCTTTATATTCAGGAGTTGCAATAGCCAATACAGTCGACTTTGCTTCCATCATATTTATCAAAGAAACAAACTCCTGATTAAATTTCTTCACAAAGATCAAGCTGTATTCTTTTACATTTGTCAAAGAAGAATAAGTCTCTATATTTCCATCCCGGCCATAAAGATCTTTTTTCAGAAATTCTGCTATGGTAGAAAAAGTAATGCCTTTATCCATAATTTTCAATTTAGTAGATCCCTATATACATCGAGTAATATACTCTCTTGTGTCTTCCAATTGAATTCTTCCACAACTGCCCTACGGCCTCTGCTTCCCATCTGAAAAGCTGCAGTTTTATCATTTAATATCTGTTCTATAGCTTCTTTAACAGCCAAACTATTTCCCGGCTCTACACAAATTCCACATTGATATTTATCAATAATTTGCTCCTTCCACAACTCTTGGTCAGAAGATATTAGAGGAAGCCCCAATAACATATATTCAAACATTTTGTTACTCCCCAAAGTACCTTTTTTATAACCGATATTAGGTGAATAATCAAAAATGACAAGCCCAGCAACAGCTTTCTTATAATATTCATACAAATCTGCTTTCGGAACTTTATCTACAAAAACAACATGTCCGGATTTATCCAATCGTTGCAGTTCATTTTTGAATGATTGTTTCACAGGCCCTATTACATAATACTTAACATCATCAATGCCTTGAAGTGATCGTATAATAGTTTCCTGATTACTCGTGGAATAAACTGTTCCCGCATAACAGAGCCTATTCTCCCGTTCTATAAATTCCTCCTCTTGAACCTCAATGATTTTTGAAACATCAACAATCGGATAATTTGTAATCATTTTTACCTTTGAGGCAAATTTTTCTAAAATATCGCTAATGTGGGGAGAGGTACTGATAACAACATCAAATCTATGCAGATCCTTCTTATAATTTTTTCGAATTCTATCTGACAACCATCCAGCTAAAAATGAAGGTAACCATTTTATTTCCTTCGTATACCCAATCCAATCTTCATGGCTATCAAATATTACTTTCTTTCCATATTTCTTTAGTTTTATCCCATATTTAAAAAGTTCAATATCATGAAAATGATATACATCAGCTTCCAGCTCTAAAGCTTTTTTATATATCTTACGAGCTCCAAAGAACAAACGATACAATGGATTATGAGACAATAAATCCACGGCATATATTTTCACACCATCCTTAACACTATTTTTTTTGCCGGGAGCAACAATAGATACATCATATCCATTATCAGTTAAAGATTTACATTCTTTTTCAAAAATTCTAATATCTGTAGCTTCATGAGCTACAGTCATATGACATACTTTCATCACACTCAATTCATAAAATTAGCTAATGAACTAAAAGAATTAATTCAAACTTATATACTCCTCTCTCCTATTAGTCAAAACCACGGTTACAAGTATTATATAGTTCAGAAATAATTGGTAACCACTAAAAAAGTTATTCGTCACCATAAAAAAGAATGATAATATTGTTATACATGAAATATATTTACCGTATATACCATTCACTCTAAAGGTTAAAAACATATTCCGAAATAAAAGAAACAAGAAGATACCGATACCGATAATTCCATAACGCACTAATAAAAATACATACTCTCCATCTACTATCGTATCATGAATGGCCTTTGCCGGTCCCCAACCCAATAACAACGACTCTCTAAAATAGTTTAAATTTGTTTCCCATATAACATAACGAAGATTTAAAGATTCATTATCTCCCGTCGCAAGTTGATTAATTCCAACTGTCAGATATTGAAAATTTTGTGAGGTAAAAAGCAATGTTATTCCTAAACATCCAAGTAAAATTATCAAAAATTTAATTCCCTTCTTTATTTTTTTATCCATCAAAACAAAGAAACCACAGACAAACAATATGGCAAAAAAAATAGTTCGTGAAGAGGTTGCAACTACACACAGAAATAACAATAAAATCATTACGATATTGTGATATTTTTTCTCTATGAAAGTCTTCAAATAGAAATAGATCAAAAAATAAGTCACAATAAAAGCTCCGATATTCGGATCCCCTCCGGTAACAACAATCCTTCTGGAACCTTCTACCATACCCTCTACATGATAATAAGGAACAGAATATATTTTACCGATCAATGTATCAATATTAAATGGATTCACATACTCTACAATAGAAAGTATTATCACATATATCCCTCCCCATCGCATGAACTTATCATACTTCTCAAAAAAAATAGTCTGATTGACAGAAGAAGCAATAATAATAGCAAAAACATATTTAAACATTCTGACAAATTCATTGAAATCTCCTTTGACCGGAGGAACCTCTCTAAAAAGATATCCGGAAAATGTAGAAATACAAGCGAAAAATAGGAAGATTAAAAATATCCACAAGGGACTATCCTTTCTAATACCTGCACCTTTAAGACAATAAAAAGGAGCGACTCCCAGCAATAGAATATCTTCCAGTCGCAAAGTCAACCCTCCTATTTCAGGCAATGGTGGAAACAACAATGAAAAAGCTATTGCTATGAGAAGGAAATCTTCACGCCTGAACATCATTTCTCCAATCTCGAATAAAATATTATTGTAGTATCTTTTTAAAAACAAGATTCCAGACAGACACCAAATGAGCAGAGGAATAGAGATTTGTTACAATCTTCTGATTCATCTGCTTATCCTCCTCGTCAAAAAATAAGAGATCATCTAATTCCAAATCGGTAATATCCTGAGTATAGAAGAACTTTAAATCATAACTTTTAAGTAAAAAGTCGGTGGATATTCCCCTTTTCAGAAATATCTTTTTCCCCATCTTCAACAAAGCAAAAATATTTCCCAAAGCCTGTTGCCGGTTATGACTACAGATAAAAATATCTATGTCGGACAGAAATTTATTATATTCTGCAGCATTCATGAAATGTTTGATTGCAGTATATTTATCACCAAATATTTCTCGTCCCATATCGTCAACTTGCTGGATATAATCCGGAGTACCATTATATGATAAAGGAACATATATATGGATATTCTCAGATGCAAAACGTTTCAATAACAACAAACTCTCCATATGATTATTACTGGGGTCTGCTGAATTTCCAACTAATATATTTATGGTATTTCCAATCTTCATTACAGATGCATCCTTTGAAGTATTTATAAATTCCAACGGGTATATTCCATTTAAATGCTGCCCTCCTATTTTATAATACTTTTGAGCCAAAATAAAATCTCCTTCAACACCCATCACATACCTGAACCTATTAATCGTATGTCTTCTGAGAAACTCATAGCATTTGTATTTAAAATTCTTTTCTTCCTTGTAAAAATATAAATCTCCTCCCCAAATGATCCAAAGTATTTTTTTTAAATTCCACGGTGTAAGAAAACAAGAAAGATAGAGCCATGGATACATATAAGAATGTAAGACAAAACGATCTTCTTGCTTAGAAAACAGGAATAATTTTAATAAAGCCCACAGATTTTTTACATATTTACAATGATCAGTATCTAAATCTTCAGGTATTTTATTCCCGTAGAATATATAATAATGTTCCCCCTCCAACTGGAGCTTATTTTGTCGCATAAAACGAACAAAACGCTCCATATAAATATTTATACCACCAATATGATAAATCATCTTTTCATAATTTGGAAAACAAACTGTATCATTTTTTTTTCAAATCTCCAGAATACAATAAATAGTAGAAGAGTATACAAAAAACCTCCTAATAAAAATTCATACAGGACGGGGAGCTCGACAAACATCACAAACAATACAATACAAATTACAGGGAATAAAAATAATCTTAAACTAAAAAACAAAGATCCATAATAACTCCAGAATGAAATCTGTAGTAAACGCCTTGCATACATATACCAACCGGGATAAAATAGAATCAAATTGAGTAATAATAAATTATAAGTAACTGCTTTCACTGAATACAAAGCCCCTATATATATAAAAACAGGAGAAACACAGAGTACTAAAACATTCCACCACATATCAATATCTGTCCGGCCCTTTGCAATACAGATCATACCAATCGGGGTACCGTATTCTCTCAACATATAATAAAGTGCCAATATGATTACAAGCGGAACACAACTTTCATACCCACTTCCATAATAAATAAGAATAATTGGTTCCGCTAATAAAGCAACACCTAAATACACATATGCATTAATATTAGTAATAAATTTCTGAACATTAAAAAAATTCGATAGCAACAACTCCCGATCTCCCTGAATCTTTGCAAATAAAGGAGTTACAACACGTATGATGATCGGCCTTATCACAGCAGAAGGCTTTACCACCAACTCTTTGGCCAGATTATACACCCCTAAAACCTCTGCACCTAAAAGTTTACCTATGATTAAAACGTCAAAACTACATGAAAAATAATTTATAATCTGCCCCGCAGTATTGTACATACCTATCTTAAAAAAAGGTACGGTTTCCTTGAAGGAAAAATGAAATTTGATCGGTATTTTCTTTATACCAATGAAAAAATAAATAATATTCGCTACTGTATAACGTATTAAATTGGATAGAACCAATGCATATACCCCCCATTGAGCGTACGCCAAAAATATAGCAACCATTAGACCCAATACGGCAGAAATAATATCCACAAAAGCTATTTCTTTAAAAAATAATTCTTTCTGTAGTACTGTTTTCTGTTGTCTTCCTATAGATGACAATGGAATTGCCAGACACATCAAAGGAATTAATTTTAGCAATTCGGTATTCTCATAAAAAGACGCGAGAAAAGGGGTAATCAGGAATAAAATAGCATATATTGCAAATCCCATTAGCATATTCACCCAATATAGACTACTATATTCTCTCTGGGTAATATTTTGTCTATGTAAAATTGCAACTGTAATCCCAAAATCCATGAATAATTCTGCAAAGCCATTGACAACCATAATAATTGCCATTAATCCGAAATCTGATTTCGTCAATAACCTGGCTAATATAGCAGTAGTGATTAATTGAGAAGCTGCTAAAAACAGAGTAGAAACAGAAGTCCATCGAATGCCTCCAATGGCCTCTTCTTTAAAGCCCATTAAAGAATAATTTTATACAATTTATAACTTCTTGAACTTCTTCATCTGTCATATCATAATACAAAGGTAAGCGTAGCAAACACTCATCAAATTTTTTAGCAACAAGTAATTCTTTACCATGGTATTGCGAACTGTAATAAGGACTTTCATGCAAACACAAATAATGGAATACCGCAGATATCCCCCTTTTTTTTAAATAAGCAATTAAATCAGATCTTTCTTCTAAATTCCTGCATATACAATAGAACATGTGAGCATTATTAGTTGCAAAATCCGGAAGCTGGGGTAAATCCAATTGCCCGACGTTCTTCAATCCCTCATAATAAGCTTCCCATATTACTTTTCTTCGCCTCTGTATACTATCTAAATTTTCTAATTGAGCATAAAGAAAACCAGCCACATAATCCGCCGGTAAAAAGGAAGAACCTGTATCTACCCATCCGTACTTATTCACCTCACCTCTAAAAAACTCAGCACGATTTGTCCCCTTTTCCCATAATATTTCAGCACGTCGTATAAATCTCTCATCATTAATGGCCAGTAATCCTCCCTCACCGCATTGTATATTCTTAGTTTCATGAAAAGAAAATGCAGCTAAATGGCCGATACTTCCCAAAGGACGTCCTTTATAATAACTATCTATAGACTGAGCTGCATCTTCAACTACCCACAGATGATAACGGTCTGCAATTTCCATGATTTTGTCCATATCACATGCGACACCTGCATAGTGTACTGGTACAATCACTTTGGTTTGGGGTGAAATCAAAGCTTCAATCTGTTCTTCATCAATACCAGGATGATCCTTCCTGCTTTCGGCAAAAACAATTTTAGCCCCTTGTCTGACAAAAGCAAGGGCAGTACTTACAAAAGTATAAGTAGGAACAATAATTTCATCACCTGGTTTTATATCTAATAATAAGGCTGCCATTTCCAACGCATCTGTACAGGAAGTTGTCAACAGGCATCTTTTAAATTTCCATTTATGCTCAAAATAATTCTGACATAACTTTGTAAATTGTCCATTTCCAGATATCTGACCATTGAAAACTGCCTGATACATGTAATGTGCTTCTTTACCTGTAATATGAGGTTTATTAAACGGAATCATCTTAATAATTTTAATAAATTTTCCCTTCTGTTTATATATTGTTCCTTCTCTAATACATACAACTGTTTTGTAATACCTTCCTGATTCTCTGCCAAACAAAATCCTAAAGCTTTGTTGTATCTTATAGCCCGTTTATTAGTATTCATGATATGACCGTATAAAAAATTTAATCTCAGATTTTCAAAAGCAAAATCAATATTACAGAGAGCACATCTGAAACTGACATCTCCATTCAAGTACTGATCATCATAAATAAAAATCCCTGTTTCTCCACATTTCCGGATCATATCTATGTCTTTTATATTTATTAATCCGATCTTCTGATTATTGTATTCTATTATGAAATAGTAATTATGTTTATTATTTACTTTTTGGAACCAATTATATTGCATCTCTGGAGTGATGTATTCACGAAACTCCATATATTGAGATATTTTGGGATCATTCCTCCAATTCCTGACAAGTTCTATCTCATTTTCTGTCAGTCTATTAAGACAAACTCCGTATTTTATTATTTTCATATTTTCAGTTAATTATATAAAATCTTCTATTTTTACATCCTCAAAAAAAAATGCTTCACCATGTCCGGGTAATATTTGTGTATGAGGAGAAAACTGAGAAAAAAGGTAAATCAAAGTTTTTCTCAATTGATCTTTATCTCCTCCCGGCAGTTTTGTAACTGTCTTCAGATTATGAATCATAGTGTCCCCACTAAACAGAATATCTCCGATTGAAATACAAATTCCGTTTAAAGTATGCCCGGGACTTTCAATAAAATCCAGATGATATTTTCCCCAATTTAAATTCTTTATTTCCTCCGTTACAATATCCGCTTTACCAATTCCCCATCCTCTACCATCATAAAAAACAGACATATTACGTTTAGGAATTCCAATCGCTTCTGAACATCCACGAGAAGTGATCAACTGAATATCAAAGTGTTCACGCAAAACATCGACACCCCCGATATGATCAAAATGCTCATGTGTCAGGATAACATAATCAGGAAATAAATGTTCTTTTTCAAGGTAATTCAATAAAGATATACAATCACGACTTCCTGGATCAATAATAATACACGAGTTTCCAATAGAACAGGAAACAATATAACAATTAGAAGTAACAGGATTGTTTTTTATAGTTTTTATCCGGAGTGACATTTAATATCATCTAAAGAGCCACCATCTCTTTTTCCAAAAGAAAAGTTTTCTCTTTTATTAATCTACCACCTTCTATATCAACAAAATAATATGGATTTTTTTCTAAACATATTTTATAGGCATCAGCTGCCGTTTTTTCTTCTACAATGGAAATAGTACTTTCACCAAAATTTGTACATAATGCCATCTCCTGTTCATACATCATTTGTTCATAACTGTATGATCCTCTATTAGGTATAACCTCATGATAACGCACAAATAATGAATAAGCTTCTTCATTTTCTTTTCCATCCCGGCATATTTTCCCATGGAAAACCCTATCATAGCGGTAATCAACATGATACAACCATTCCAGATAATGCATATATGTAAAACAATCACCAATTTTAGTCCCTAAAAACAAAAACTTCACATGATCCCTATGATGTATTTTATCAAAATTGGAATCCTTACCTATAGATGAATGTCCAATTCCTGTAACCAGATCCTTATCTTTTCCATACAAAGCGACAGACATCAATGGATCTAAAGAACGGATAACCCCTTCCTGTTTTCTGAAGTATTCA
>CAJMQA010000007.1 GCA_905215395.1 uncultured bacterium
GGTCTGAAAGGGAAAACACTGAAGACGCAATGGAAGGATAAACAAAAGGAAACCTACCCTTTAGTTGTCAGATGATTTGCTTCAGAAATTTGATTTGTTCCCGGAGGATAAAGTTTTCAAATTCTTCCGGAGTTTGATTCATGTTTTTGGATTTCAGGGCATTTAGTCCCTGGGAACGATCCTCTGCAAAAATGACAATCAGGGGTTGCAAGTGGTAGAGCATTAAGTAGTTGATGCTTATCAGGCTGGTTTCGGGATTTCCAGCTCCGAAGGGTTTAATGTGTGCAAAGGCGTATAAATAGTCAATGGCTAGTTTTAGCAGGTGGGTGATGTTAATCTCTTTGAGATGGACATTGACTTTTCTGCATAAAGCATCCATTAATTCGGGTATTTGACGGAAATCAGCAATGGAATAAACGGCATTATAATCTTCCCCGAGACGGTAATCTCCGAGCGAGCTATCATATCTTCCGATCGTTGTGGTTATTTCCCCACCGGTATGCTTCATGATACGGGCAGCGATGTTGCGGATCAGGCGGGCATCTATGGACAGGTGTTGAGAAGCACATCTTTCTGTATATCTCCATGCCTGCCAAAGATCATATGCTTTCAATTGGGCAGGGGTATGTAAGGATTTACCGGTATTGATAACCTGTTCAAATTCCGGAAGAGTCATTTCAGTTCCGGATAGTTTTAAAGTTTCATATAGAAATAGATTCCTGACATAATTTTTGTGAATATCAGTTTGTAAATCAGGCTGCTTCTGAAACTGTTCCCTGAGTTGAAAATATTCCTGCCACATACTTTTTTCTATTTTGTACGCAGAAGCCGACAGTAATGTTGGAGGTAAAATGATCGTTTAATTTTTGTTATACCCCTTCTTGTTATTATTTTTGCGCATCTTCTTGAAATTTTTATTATGGTGAAAATAGAGCATGGGATTTTCCCTTTTTATGTGTTTACCAATCTGTTGGCACAGGAAAATATAGTGCATTTCGTTTCTTCCGGAACAAAAAGTATTGGATTTGCAGAGCATATTCCGGATGAGATTATCCGGAATAACCGGCGGGAGTTAGCCTATGCAGTGGGATTTGATTGTAAACGGTGGGTGACAGCGCATCAGGTACATTCTGCCCGTGTTGCAGTGATAAAGGAGAAAGAAGCAGGAAGAGGAGCTATGGATAAAGAAAGCCGGATACCGGATACGGATGCTTTAGTGACCAATCAGAAGGATATTTGTCTGATGGTGTTGTCGGCAGACTGTGTTCCGGTATTGTTATATGATCCGGAGTGTAAAGTTATTGCTGCTGTTCATGCCGGTTGGAAAGGAACTGTTTCAAAAATAGTTGCAGAAACTGTACGGATTATGCAAGAGGAATTCGGATGTTTTTCGCAAAATATTCTGGCTGGAATAGGTCCTTCTATCGGGAAATGTTGTTTTGAAGTGGAAAACGAGGTGGCTGATCTTTTCAGACATTTGTATCCTCAGTATCCGGAGTTTGTTACGGGAGGTAAGGCCAAAGGTAAATATCAGGTTGATTTGTGGGCAGTAAACCGGCAGGAATTGGTGGAAGCCGGGCTGAAATCTGAAAATATTGAGGTTGCCGGATTATGTTCTATGTGCCATCCGGATCATTTCTTTTCATACCGGAGGGATGGTAAACAGGCCGGGCGCTTTGGGGCAGGGATAGTTTTAACTTTATAGTTTTTAATATGTTATCCGGAATTTTTATCATTCTTTTCTTTTTTGTTCTCGGGGAATTGGCCGGTTGGTTGATCAATGGATTTATTCCGGGAAGCGTTATCGGGATGATTTTACTTTTTGTTGCTTTATGTCTGAAGATTGTAAAGCCGGAACGTATAAAACCAGTGGCAGGATTTCTTTGTGATAATATGGCCTTGTTCTTTGTGCCTGCAGGAGTTGGCATTGTGAATGCCCTGGATATTTTGTCTCAGTACTGGCAGGCTGTATTGGTAGCTTGCGCAGTCAGTACTATAGTTGTAATCGTTGTGGTGGCATCCGTACAGCAATGGTTTGAAAAACAAAGAAGTAAATAATAAATCGAAATTATGGCTGCATTAATCAATTCTGAAATATTTATTCTGACTTTAGTGGTCGGGGTATACCTGGCCTCTGTATGGCTATACCGGAAAACAGGGCTTAATCTTTTACATCCTCTGCTGGTATCTATCCCTGTTTTAGCAGTCATTACGCATGTACTGGGGATTTCGTATGAATCTTTCGAACGGGGAAGCCGGATCATCAGTTTTATGCTGGGGCCGACTGTCGTAGTGCTGGGATATTTATTATATGAGCAGATGGCTCATTTGAAAGCCAATGCGCTGTCTATTATCACTTCTGTTTTTGTCGGTTGTATCACGGGAATTCTGAGTGTTATTTTTATTGCCCGTTATTTCGGAGCTGACCATGTTTTGATAGCTTCTCTGGAACCAAAGTCTGTCACAACGCCAATTGCCATGAGTATTGCAGAGCGGGCCGGTGGTATTCCTTCGATTGCTGCTGTTGTTGTGATTGTGGTCGGTATTTTTGGTGGGATTGTGGGACCATTTATTCTGGAACGTCTGGGAATTACCAGTAAGATTGCCCGGGGATTGGCTTTGGGTTCGGCAGCCCATGGTCTGGGTACTGCCAGAGCCATGGAACTGGGAACTATAGAGGGGGCCATCAGCGGATTGGCCATCGGAGTGATGGGAATCATGACGGCAATTCTGGTTCCGCTTATTGAGTTGATTCTCTGAAATAATACAATGTGCCAGATCTTAAAGATTACTGATGATTTCCCGGAATAATGCAGTCATCCGGGGTTGGGCTGTATTGCCGATGTCCTGTACTTCTGCATGATTGGTTTTTATCAGCTCAGGGGAAGCGGTACTGTTCGTGATAACCGACATTCCGAAACATTCCATGTCCATGTGACGGGCGACTATGATCTCCGGAACTGTAGACATGCCGACTGCATCTCCGCCAATGACACGTATCCAGTTGTATTCGGCGGGAGTTTCGAAAGAAGGTCCCTGCAAGCCTGCATATACACCATGTTGTAATGTGATGCCTAGCTTTTGTGCACATTTATCCGCAATCTCCCGGATACGGGGACTGTAAGCATCGGTCATACCCGGGAAACGTGGCCCCAGTTCATCCACATTTTTGCCCCGTAAAGGGTGTTCGGGGAATAGATTGATGTGGTCGGTAATAACCATCAGGTCTCCCACCAGATAAGAGGTATTCACTCCCCCGGCTGCATTTGAAACGAATAGTTGTTTCACGCCCAGTTCATGAAGTACTCTGACGGGAAAAGTTACTTCCTGCATCGGATAGCCTTCATAAAAATGAAAACGTCCTTGCATGGCAATGACATTTTTGCCCCCGAATTTTCCGATCAGGAGATTCCCTTTATGCCCCTGTACTGTAGATACCGGGAAATGGGGAATACCTGCATAAGGTACGGTATGTTTGACTTCAATGGCCTTGCCTAATTCTCCCAAGCCTGTACCCAGAATGATTCCAATAGAATATTTTTCTCCATCCAGAAAACGGGCAATGTATGCCGCACTATCTTTGATTTTTTCTAACATATTCAGATATTTCATTTAATAATATATCACGCTTTTCTAAAAATTCAGGTATTACGGGAATGTAATAAATGTGTCGTTTTAACTCTTTTGACAGAGTACAGTTTTTTAAACGGACAACATCTTTTTCAGTCGTAAATATGTATTTTTCTTTGTTTTTTATTTCCTGGAAGACCTCTTCTATATGTTGAATGTCTTTTTTACTAAAATTATAATGATCCGGGTAACGCAATTCTGTGATATCTGAAGTAAAAGTTTTCAGGTATTTGATATAAGGGTCCGGTTGTGCAATGCCCGTGATACAGAGAATACTGCAACTTTCCTGAGGACTTATTTGTTCTGCCCGGGATGAAAGACTACGGATCGGTCCGTAAGTCAGGGTTGTAAAGAATAGCTGTTGGTAAGGCTTTATCTTCAGATGTTTGGAAATAATACGGCGCTCTATCGGCTGTAGATTTTCCGGACATTTTGTTATGATGATATAATCAGCTCTTTTGAGTGCCCCGGCGCTTTCTCTCAGCCGGCCAGCAGGCAGCAGGCAATCTTCATAAATTGGACGGTTGTAATCAATCAGTACAATATTCTTGTCTGCCTGTACATACCGGTGTTGAAAGGCATCATCCAAAAGAATTACTTCCGGTGGCTGAGGTAAGGCCATTAGTTTCTCAATGCCTCTGATGCGGTTTCCATCGCAGGCAACTGTAATGTCCGGAAATTTATTCTTGATTTGCATAGGCTCATCTCCGATTTGTCTGGCTGTAGATTCTTCCGTAGCGAGAACAAATCCTGAAGTGGAGCGTTTATATCCCCGGCTGAGGCAGGCTACCCGGAATTTTTTTCTGAGTTCTGCAATCAATAATTCGGTATGTGGAGTTTTACCTGTACCTCCGACTGTAATGTTACCGACGCAGATCACAGGGATACTAAAGTTCCTGGATTTTAAAATGCCTATGTGGAACAATATATTTCTTGTTCCGACAATGATGCCATAAATAATACTTAGCGGCAGCAATAAAATTTTAACACATGCCATAGCCGTTGTTTTAGAAAATAGTATTTCTCAAGCCCGCTTAATTGGGAGCAATGTCATAAGGAATACGTGCCAGTAATCCTTGATTATGTATTACATTTTTTAATTGTTGCCAGGTGGTGTAGAAGGCTCCTAATTCTTCTTTTGCAATGCTGGCCTTTATTTCTCCGGTCAAACCACTCAGCAATTCTTCAATCGGATTTTTGACCACCGGATATTCGACGATTCCGTAGTTTTCAAGCCCTGCCCTGAAAGCTGCTATCCGGATGGCTTTTTCCATACCACCCATGACATCAACCAGGCCTATCTTCAGAGCATCTGCTCCTGTCCACACCCTGCCCTGTGCTATGGAATCGAGTTGGTCATGAGAAAGACCACGTCCGGTCATAACACGATTCAGGAATGTTTCATATCCTTGGTTGACGTAATTTTGCAATACATTCCTTTCGTAAGTCGTCAAAGGACGGGAACTGATTGGAACGGGAAGAGGATAACTTCCACCGAAATCACTATGTTCGTTGGTTTTTACCACTCCGGTATGGATACCCAATTTATCTTTGATTAGTTTTTCTCCACTGAAAAACATTCCGAAAATGCCGATAGAACCGGTCAGAGTTGTTGGTTCTGCCACAATGGTGTCGGCGGCACATGAAATATAGTATCCTCCCGATGCAGCGACGTTTCCCATAGAAGCGATCAGGGGTTTAGTTTGAGTAGCCAGTTCTACTTCTCTCCAGATGATGTCTGAAGTAAGCGCACTGCCTCCCGGTGAGTTTACCCGCAGGACAATAGCTTTGACCTGTTTGTCTTCACGGACTTTACGGATAGTTTTTGCCAATTCGGGACCGATGGAGCCGGAGGATTGTTCCATACCGATTTCTCCGCTGGCATAGATCACAGCAATCTTATCCTTGGAAGGCATAACGACTTCATTACTGGCCACACGCTGATAATCTGTCAGAGCTACCTGATTTAAGAGATGCTCACCGGTGATTCCGCATTTAGCTTTTAACGTATCCAGCATCTGATCTTCATATAAGGTTCCGTCGAAAAAGCCGAAATCTTTGAACTGCTCAGAAGTGTAAAAATTGAAATGATTGGTAAGGCTATTGATGGAATCTATAGAAATATTCCGGCTCTGGGAAATTCCTTCAACAATTGTACCCCAGGAAGAGTCTAGATATTTTTGTACCTGTTCCCGGTTGGCTTCGCTCATTTGGGTAGATAAAAAAGGTTCTACGGCTGATTTAAATTTTCCCACTTTAACAACTTCTGCCTGTATTCCCAATTTATCCAGGGTTTCTTTGTAAAAAGAAATATTGCTGCTCATTCCTGTGAGCAATAGGGGAGTTTCCGGATTGACGAATATTTTGTCGGCAATTGTTGCCAGATAATAACTTTTTTGCGAATATCCCAGATTGGAGTAACTGTAAATAAATTTACCACTCTCTTTGAATTTTTCCAGCGCTGAGCGGATTTCCTGAGTAAAAGCCAAGGCACCGAAATTTCCCTGAATTTCGGTCAAATCCAAGTATATCCCTTTGATCCGGGTATCTGTAGTCGCTTTTTTGATACTCTCCAGAATTTTATTCAGCCCCAGACTTTTTTTAGGAGTCATGGATAAGAAATCTATATTGTCCAGTGGATTTTCTGAAGTGCGGTCTAAAATCTCTCCTTCCAGCTTCATGGTGAGAACACTATTTTCTTTCACATGGACTGTTTTTTCAGAAAAAACAGCGATGGCACTGATAAATCCGAATAATATAAACATCATCAGGATATGTACGATAATAACACCGACAATGGTGGCAAGAGTGTACTTCAAAAAGCTTTTCATTATTAACTAATTTTGTTTGTTTTATCTTATCAATTTCTACAAATGTAGACATATAATTTATTTAAGCCAATATCTGATCGGAGTTATTTTTGTTTTGATCTGTTTTTTGATACCTTTGAATGGTCATTGCATGTACTATATTGAGCATGCAGGCATTATATTTTTAGTTCAGATCAAATCAAATAGAGAAAGAGAATAGCATATGAGTAAATTTGCGATTACCGGAGGAAGACGTTTGAAAGGTGAACTTTGTCCTCAGGGAGCTAAGAATGAGGCATTACAGGTGATATGTGCCTGTCTGCTGACAAAAGAAGAGGTTACTATTTCCAATATCCCTGAAATTCTGGATGTCTTGAAGCTGATAGAATTGCTGCAGGGAATGGGAGTCAAAGTAACACATCCGGCTCATGGTGAATTCGTTTTTAAGGCTTCTGATATCGATTTCAGTTATTTTGAGACTGAAGATTTTTACAATAAGGCTGTGAGCCTGCGAGGTTCTATCATGATATTAGGGCCACTTTTGGCCGTATACGGCTGCGGAGTAGTACCTAAACCCGGGGGGGATAAAATCGGGCGTCGGCGTCTGGATACCCATTTCCTTGGTTTTGAAAAGTTAGGAGCAACGTTCGACTACAACAATACAGAAGGTTGTTTCAGAGCTTCTGCAGAGAAATTGAAGGGATCTTATATGCTTCTGGACGAGGCTTCTGTAACTGGTACGGCAAATATTATTATGGCTGCAGTACTGGCAGAGGGTGTTACTACGATTTATAATGCAGCATGTGAACCTTATATTCAGCAATTATGTCTGATGCTAAATGCTATGGGAGCTCATATTTCAGGGATTGCCTCCAATTTACTGACAATAGAAGGGGTAGAGGAACTGAAAGGCTGTCATCACCGTTGTTTACCGGATATGATTGAGGTAGGAAGTTATATCGGATTGGCAGCTATGACCCGTTCTGAGATCACTATACGGGATGTGAATATCCGGCAATTGGGGATTATTCCGGATTCTTTCCGGAGACTGGGAGTCCGTATCGAGGAAAAGGGGGACGATTTGTACATTCCCCGTCAGGAACATTATATGATTGAAGATTTTATTGACGGTTCTATTCTGACGATTGCCGATGCTCCCTGGCCTGGATTGACGCCAGACTTGTTGAGTGTATTTCTGGTTGTCGCTACACAGGCGAAAGGAAGTGTATTGATTCATCAGAAAATGTTTGAGAGCCGTTTATTCTTTGTCGATAAACTGATTGATATGGGTGCTAAAATCATTCTTTGTGATCCCCACAGGGCCACTGTTATCGGACAGAATCATGAATCCCAGTTGCGGGCCACAAAAATGACGTCTCCGGATATTCGTGCCGGTATTGCCTTACTGATTGCTGCTCTTTCTGCTCAGGGAGTCAGTACGATCCACAACATTGATCAAATCGACCGTGGCTATGAAAATATAGATGAAAAACTGAATGCTATCGGGGCAGAAATCCGGAGAATCGGATGATCATACAGTTTTTATTATAAAATTGTACTCTAAAAAAGTTTCTCTTTTTCTTTGTGGTTTATTATGAATGATATATCTTTGCAGACCGATAATGAAAAGAATAATTATAAAATTTTACATACAATGAAAAAGGGCATACATCCTGAAAATTACAGACTGGTAGCATTTAAAGATATGTCTAACGGAACGACTACCATTACCAAGTCTACCGCTGCAACCAAAGAAACCATCGAAATTGATGGAGTTGAATACCCATTGATAAAATTGGAAATTTCCAATACTTCACACCCGTTTTATACCGGTAAAGTAAAATTAGTGGATACAGCTGGTCGTGTAGATAAATTCATGAACCGTTACAAAGATCATTTGGAAAAAAGAAAAAAATAATTTTTTCTACGACATAAAAGACCGCCCCTGAGGGCGGTTTTTTTATACCCTAAAACAATCCAACAAAACGAATAATTTCTTAAAACAATGCACTTTAGCTATACAATCCGTATAATGGCATAGGATTTGCGCTATAGATAATGAATTCTATTTTTACACCTGACATTGACAAAATGTCAGTCGTCGCAAATAAAAGATTCATAACAACTAAAAAGAAGAGAGGAGAACAAATGGACAAAATAAATCTGAAAGCAGTGTTACTAGAGCAGATGGGTGAGGATTCAGCAGATTTTTTACCTATCATGGGGGACGAGAAGGAACTTTTGAATGACAATCAACAAATTCCTGACACACTGCCAATATTACCGCTTCGGAATACAGTGCTATTTCCTGGCGTTATCATACCGATCAACATCGGACGCGACAAATCCCTGAAACTAATCCGGGATTCATACCGTCAAAATGCCATGATCGGAGTTATTGCACAAAAAGACACCAATACCGAAAATCCGGGATTTGCTGACCTATATTCTATAGGAACCGTCGCTTCCATATTAAAAATACTGGAAATGCCGGACGGGACGACAACAGCAATCATTCAGGGGAAACGCCGGTTTCTATTGGAAGACATTTTGTATGATGATCCCTATCACGTTGGTAAAATCCTGATTAAAAAGGAAGAAAGAATTCCGGAAAACGATCCGGAATACAATGCAATTGCGGAGTCATTAAAAGATATGGCTTCCAAAATTGTAAAGTATTCCAGTCACATCCCCAACGAGGCAGGCTTCGCTTTGAAAAATATCGAAAGCATGCTGTTTCTGATCAATTTTATTTCTTCCAATACGGACGTGGAATATCAAAACAAGCAGGAATTGCTGGAAATTGATAGTCTGAAACAGAGAGCAATCAAACTGCTGGAAATACTAAGTAAGCAGGTCAGCCTCCTGGAGCTGAAAAATGATATCCAGAAAAAGGTAAAAAGTGATATCGACAAGCAACAACGGGAATATTTCCTGCACCAGCAAATGAAAACCATCCAGGACGAATTAGGAGGCAATCCGGCCGATGAAGAGTTCAAAGAACTGGAAGAGCTGGCCTCCCAAAAAGAATGGAATGATAATGTCAGGGAGATCTTCAACAAAGAGTTGAACAAACTCAAAAGATTAAACCCTGCAGCTCCGGACTATTCGGTACAATCGAATTATTTACGGGAGATGCTGGATTTGCCCTGGAACCACTGTTCCGAAGATAACCTTGACCTGAATCATGCCCGGGAAATTCTGGATGCAGATCATTTCGGTCTGGAAAAGGTGAAGGAAAGAATACTGGAATATCTGGCTGTATTGAAGCTGAAAGCAGACATGAAATCCCCGATTTTATGCCTGTACGGTCCTCCGGGAGTTGGAAAAACTTCTTTAGGGAAATCGGTAGCAAGAGCTCTGAACCGGGAATTTGTACGTATGTCTCTGGGAGGATTGCACGACGAATCGGAAATCCGGGGACACCGGAAAACCTATATCGGTGCCATGCTGGGACGTATACTGCAAAACATCAAAAAGTCAGGCACCTCTAACCCGGTATTCATACTGGATGAAATCGACAAAGTCGGAAATGATTTCCGGGGAGATCCGCAATCAGCCCTGCTCGAAGTGCTCGATCCGGAACAAAACGGTAGTTTCCACGATAATTTCCTGGACATCGACTACGATTTGTCTAAGGTGATGTTCATCGCCACCGCAAATGATTTAAGCACAATAGCCGGTCCTTTACGCGACCGTATGGAAATCATTGAAGTGAGCGGTTATTTGCTGGAAGAAAAACGGGAAATAGCCAAACGGCATCTGATTCCAAAGCAACTTGAAAACCATGGTATCACAGCGGAACACATCCATATTCCGGACGGGATCATCGATATGATCATCGAAAAATACACCCGGGAATCCGGGGTCAGAAGTCTGGATATGACCATTGCCAAAATTATGCGGCACGTTGCCCGGAAAGTCGCCATGAACAAAAAGTTCACGGTCACACTGGATGAAGCCAAAGTCAAGGAATACCTGGGCAGTCCGATATTTTCCAGGGAAAAATACCAAGGGAATGAACTCCCTGGTGTCGTGACAGGTTTGGCATGGACAGCCGCCGGAGGAGAAATCCTATACATCGAATCCAGCTACAGCAAAGGGAAAGGCCATCTGAGCCTGACAGGAAATCTGGGAGATGTTATGAAAGAATCTGCCACACTGGCATTGGAATACATCAAATCGCACACCACAGAGATCGGAATCGAAGACAAAATGTTCGAAGAAAATGACATCCATGTTCACGTTCCGGCAGGTGCAGTCCCGAAAGACGGGCCTTCAGCAGGTATTACCATGGTCACAGCCCTGGTCTCCTCACTGACAGGACGTAGAGTGAAAAAAGCAATTGCTATGACCGGAGAGATCACGCTGAGAGGGAAAGTATTACCCGTCGGCGGTATCCGTGAAAAAATACTGGCAGCCAAACGGGCAGGCATCAAAGAGATCATCCTGTGCAGTGAAAACAAAAAAGATATCGACGATATCAAAAAAGAATATCTGAAAGGGTTGAAATTCCATTATGTCGACGACATCAAAGAAGTACTGGCTACAGCACTCCTCTAAGTCCGGCAATAAATAAAACAATCCCCAAAAGTACTGGTTGCTTTTGGGGATTATTTCTTTTCTGCCATCTCAAATCTAAAAAAAATTTCATAAATGAAGATCTACTCATTCAGACTTTGTGTCAATTTCTTCACTAACTTATACTTATTGAAAAACTCCTTCAGAATCACCCGAAGTACAGTATATGAAGGAATAGCCAGAATCATTCCGGGAATACCTGCTATACTGCCGGCCATCAGGATCACCAGAAAGATTTCCAAAGGATGGGCATGCACACTATTCCCGTATATAAAGGGCTGAAAAACGACATTGTCTATCAGCTGTGTCAGCAGCATAGCGATGGTCATATAAATTAGAAGCGGCAATAATTGCTGATAGAAATCCATATCCAGATTCAACACAACACCAACTGACAGACCAAAGAAAACTCCGATCATAGGACCGATATAAGGAATTACATTCAATACTCCGGTCACCAGGCCAATTACAACAGCATTGCTGAAATCCAGTCCGACAATTGTCAGTCCGATCGTATTTAAAGTCATGACTCCCAGAACCTCCAGCAATAAACCGACAAAATAACGGACCAGTAGCTTTTGTATAGAGTCCAGCGCATTCCGGGCCTGTTCCTCAAACCGGGAAGGAATGATAGCCATCACCATACCCGAAAACAAACGACTATCCTTCAGAAAGAAAAACAAAATAAAAGTGATGGAAAAAAGAGCCACGAAAATATTACTCATAGTCCCAGCAACCGTACCAAACCAAGTCTTCAGGTCAGCCACATTCAGCACTTTGCTCAGGCCATCTGTAATATAAGCACTCACATCCTCATCTTCATCCAGTAATCCGTAATGCTTCAAAAAATGTCCGGCATCTTCTATCGGACTTTCCAGCTCTGAAACTATATTGCTGACACTCACATTACCGAGCGATTGAAACTCCCGGATAGCCAGAGGAATGATCGTACTGAAAAACAATACGAATAACCCCCAGAGGCAAAGAACTGTAATCCCCGCTTTCAGACTACCGGGCAAATGATAGTCCCCGATTTTAATTTTTCCCAACAAATCGATAATGGGTTTGCCAATAAAAGAAATGACAGCAGCCACCAATATATACACAATGATTGAAAAAAAGTACCATGAAAAAAAAATTGCAACTACCAATGCCAGAAAGCCCAGAAAATATTTGGTAAATGTATTCATACTTGCCCTTTTTAAACCATTCGTCGGATCATACGTCCTTTGATTCATCAAAAATAAAAAAATTAAGTTGATTTTTCTTTATATATAAAAACATTTATATCTTTATTACGTTAATTTTGGTCAAACAGTGAAGAATAAATCCATGCTGAAACGTTTATGGAATATTTACTATGATGGATTTCACCACCTGCCCAGATGGGGGAAAATTTTAATTGCCATAGTATTGGCAAAACTCTTCATCATGTTTATTGTTTTCAAGTTACTCTTAATGCCGGATTACCTGAATAGCCAATATACGACAGATCAGGAAAAAAGTAACCACGTATTGAATACATTAATTACTAAACCATAGCTTATGATACCCGAAATTACATCAGCTTCATTAGTAGAATGGTCACGCTGGCAATTCGCCATGACAGCCATTTATCATTACATGTTTGTCCCTTTGACACTAGGACTTTCATTCTTATTAGCCATTATGGAAACCATGTGGCTGAAAACCGGTAAAACAGAATGGCTCAACGCCACCAAATTCTGGATGAAATTATTTGCCATCAATTTTGCAATTGGAATTGCAACAGGCCTCATCCTGGAATTCCAGTTCGGCTCCAACTGGTCGAACTATTCCTGGTTTGTCGGCGATATGTTCGGCGCGCCTCTGGCCATAGAGGGACTATTTGCATTTTTCCTGGAAGCCACTTTCTTTGCAGTGATGTTCTTCGGATGGAATAAAGTCAGCAAACGCTTCCACCTGATCTCTACCTGGATGGTTTTTCTCGGCTCCAATATATCGGCCCTCTGGATTCTGGTAGCTAATGCCTGGATGCAGAATCCTGTGGGAATGGAATTCAATCCCATGACTGCCCGGAATGAAATGGCTGATTTTTGGGCCGTACTATTCTCCCCTACAGCCATGAGTAAATTCTTCCACACCGTAACCTCCGCTTACACGCTCTCTGCCTGTTTTGTCATTGGAGTCAGCGCTTGGTTTATCCTGAAAAAACGGAATTTTGAATTTGCCCGTAAAAGCATTCTTCTGGCTTCTGTATTTGGTTTTTTCAGCATTATTGCTACTATATTTACCGGAGATACCAGTGCTCAGGACATCACCCGCACCCAACCCATGAAACTGGCAGCCATGGAAGGTCTGAACCAAGGGGGACAAGGTGCAGCCTTCACCCTCATCGGTATTGTAAAAGAAGATCCGGACCTTCCCTCTCCCCGTATGAAAAAAGTAGAATACGGCATTCACATTCCGAAAATGCTTTCTTTTCTGGGTTATCATGATTTCAATGCGTATGTTCCCGGCATTCAGGACATACTAAACGGATATACTTCTCATGAAGGCAAAGTCTATCCTTCCGTGGAGCAACGCATGACCAACGGACGCACGGCAATTGAAGCCCTGAAAACCTACAAACAGGCTGTTGAAACAAAAAACGATTCATTGGCAACAACATCCCTGCAAACTTTACGCGCTAATTTTCCGGACTTCGGTTATGGCTATCTTTCCTCTCCTTACGACGCCATCCCTCCCATCCCGTTGGTATTTTATAGTTTCAGAATAATGGTCGGGCTGGGAATGCTATTTGTCCTACTGTTCATATTAGCCTGGTGGTATGCCAAAAAAAGGAAATTCGGTCAGTTCCGTTTTATCCCTTATCTGGCGCTCTTCTGCATTCCGATGGCTTATATTGCTTCACAATGCGGATGGATCGTGGCAGAGGTCGGACGTCAACCCTGGGTCGTACAAAACCTGATGCCAACCAACGTAGCGATTACACGCATCGCTTCCGGCTGGGTCATCACAACTTTCTGGATGTTTGCCATTCTGTTCACATTACTGTTGATTGCAGAAATTGGCATCATGTGCACTCAAATCCGCAAAGGGCCGGCTGAGACTGCGCCTCAGAATGAAAAATGAAGAGTGAAGAGTGAAAAATAAACTTATACATTATGGAATTAGATATATTACAGCATTATTGGTGGATACTGATCTCTATACTAGGGGGATTATTAGTATTCCTGTTATTTGTACAAGGAGGACAAAGCCTGCTTTACACAATCGGAAAGAACAAAGACGAGCGCGACCTGATCGTCAATACACTGGGACATAAATGGGAATATACTTTTACAACCCTGGTCGTCTTCGGTGGGGCATTTTTTGCCAGTTTCCCTTTGTTCTATGCAACGAGTTTCGGAGGCGCTTATGTAGTCTGGATGCTAATCCTGTTTTGTTTCGTTATACAGGCCGTATCTTTTGAGTACCGGAGTAAGAAAAATAATTTCCTGGGGAGCCGGACTTACGAAATATTTCTGATAATTAACGGTTTTGCAGCCCCGATATTACTGGGAGCTGCTGTAGCTACATTTTATACAGGTTCGCCTTTCCGCTTGGGAACCATGCACGATGTGGAATGGATGACCCCCTGGAGAGGCCTGGACGCCTTGTTTGTGATCACCAATTATTTTCTGGCATTGGCTGTATTTTTTCTGGCCCGGACCTCTGCGGCTCTCTATTTTATCCTGACCATCGACAACGAAAACATCCGAAACAGAAGTCATCGGCAGGTATTATACAATGCCATTCCTTTTGTGGTATTTTTTCTGTTGTTTATCGGTTTTATCTTTGCAGGTAAAGGTTATGCCATCGATCCCGAAGGCAAAATAGAACTGATACAATACAAATATTTCTTCAACCTGATAGAAATGCCCCTGAATGCCCTTATTTTTATTGCGGGAGTCGCTAGTGTTCTTTACGGTATCATCCGGACAATTATCGCTCCTCAGTGGAAAAAAGGCGTTTGGTTCACGGGCACCGGAACTGTATTGACAGTCATCGCATTATTGATTATTGCAGGCTTCAACAATACAGCTTTCTACCCTTCTTCCACAGACCTGAATTCTTCCCTCACTATTTACAACGCCTCTTCTTCCCTCTATACCCTGAAAGCCATGTCATATGTTTCCATTATCATCCCCTTCGTCATTGCCTACATCTGGTATGCATGGCGCAGCATGACACGCAAAGCTATGGACACCAGAGAACTTGAAGAGACCGACAATAAGTATTAAAAAACGGGGCAATAATCATTGCCCCGTTTTCATTATTTTATAATTTTGTCGCTTAATCAATATACACTACAATTATATGAGCGGATTTTTTGGCTGCGTATCACGCAAAGAGTGTGTTGCTGATGTATTCTACGGCACAGACTATCATTCCCATCTGGGCACAAAAAAAGCCGGAATGGCATTTTATAACGGTGAAGATTTTGTCAGATCTATCCATAGTATTGAAAGTGCTTATTTCCGGAATAAATTCGAGCCGGAACTGGAACGTTTCATCGGCTCCTACCTGGGAATAGGCGTCATCAGTGATATGGAATCCCAGCCTATCACAGTCACTTCTCACCTGGGACGTTTTGCTGTCGTTACAGTCGGCAGGATAGATAATCTGGAAGAGATAACAACCCAACTGTTAAAAGAAAAAATCCATTTTGCCGAAATGTCCGGTTCTGCTATCAATCCGACAGAGATTGTCAGTATATTGATCAATAAAGGAGAAACATTTAAAGAGGGGATCGAAAATGTATACAATACGGTCAAAGGCTCCTGTTCCTTTTTAATTCTGACTGACAGTTGTATTTACGCAGCCCGGGACAAATTCGGACGTACTCCTGTCATTATCGGAAAAAATGAATACGGATATGTCGTTGCCAGTGAAAGTTCATCATTCACTAATCTGGACTATAGCATTGTGCGCGACCTGGGACCACACGAAGCTGTCCGGGTATCCAAAGACGGTATCACTCCGATCATTACTGCCGGATGCCGCAAACAGATCTGTTCCTTCCTGTGGGTTTATTATGGTTATCCTTCAGCCTATTACGAAGGCATCAATGTTGAGGATGCCCGTTACCGATGCGGGGCAGCAATGGCCTGCCGCGATGAGCTGAAGCCTGATTTCGCCGCCGGGATTCCGGATTCCGGAGTAGGACATGCCATCGGCTATTCCAATGCCAAAGGAATACCTTATAAACGTCCGTTTGTAAAATACACCCCCACCTGGCCACGTAGCTTTATGCCTCAGAACCAAAGTATGCGTGATCTGGTGGCAAAAATGAAACTACTACCCAATGAAGCCTTCACCCGGGATTCCAAAATTGTATTCCTGGACGACTCCATTGTCAGGGGAACACAATTGAAAGACAATGTTGTGAAACTACGGGAATGCGGAGTCAAAGAAGTACATATACGCATCGCGTGTCCACCTTTGATCTATCCTTGTTGTTTCCTGAACTTCTCTACATCACGTTCTACCTTCGACCTGTTTGCCCGTCGGGTAATCCGCGATTTGGAAGGGACTTCCGAACTGACCGGAGAAATACTGAAGCCCTATAGCAACCCGGACTCTGATAAATACAAAGAAATGGTTCGCGTCATGTGTCAGCACCTGCAACTGGATTCGCTGCAATTCCAGCGACTGGACGACCTGGTTGCTGCCATCGGCTTACCCAAAGAACAACTCTGTACACACTGCTGGGACAACTCCAGCTATATGGAATAAAACCGAAAAGGCCGGAAATCTGAAAACTTCCGGCCTTTTCAATGTTAAAAAGATTATATTTTATTATATTATTTGTAATTTTGCAGCCGATTACAAAAATTACAGATATTTATGAAACGTTTTGATTTTCAGCCAGTACTATTCAGTACATTCAAAAACTACACCAAAGAAAAGTTTTTTGCAGATCTGATGGCCGGCATTATAGTCGGAATTGTTGCCCTTCCTTTGGCCATTGCCTTTGGTATAGCCTCAGGCGTCAGTCCTGAACAGGGATTGATCACAGCCATTATTGCCGGGTTTATCATCTCTTTTCTGGGAGGTAGTTCTGTACAGATTGGCGGTCCTACAGGAGCCTTCATTATCATCGTATACGGCATCATCCAGCAGTTCGGCATAGAAGGACTGGCAATCGCCACAGTCATGGCAGGTATCATGCTGGTACTGATGGGAGTTTTCAAATTAGGGACAATTATCCGGTTCATTCCTTATCCAATTGTCGTCGGTTTTACCAGTGGTATCGCCTTAACGATTTTTACCACACAGATCAAGGACCTCTTCGGACTGAGCATGGACAGCGTACCGGCTGACTTTATCTCTAAATGGATTGCTTATTTCAAAAGCTTCGGCACCACCAACCTGATCGCTTTAGGAGTAGGACTCGGCAGTATATTGCTGATCATCATCACACCCCGTTTTTCCAAAAAGATTCCGGGCTCGCTGATTGCCATCATTGTGATGACCCTCATCAGCTATCTGCTCCGTCATCATCTGGGTATTACAGGACTGGAAACCATCGGCGACCGTTTTGAGATCAATGCCAGCATGCCAACCCCTTCAGGATTGGCCTTCAATATCGAAACCATCAATCATTTGTTACCCGCAGCCTTTACAATTGCAATACTCGGTGCCATAGAATCCCTGCTATCGGCAACTGTAGCAGACGGAGTCACAGGGCAAAAACACAACTCCAATACCGAATTAATAGCACAGGGAGCAGCAAATATTGTCGTACCCTTTTTCGGAGGCATTCCGGCCACCGGAGCCATTGCCCGGACAATGACCAATATCAACAACGGCGGAAAAACACCTGTTGCCGGACTTATCCATGCTGTAGTACTGCTATTGATCCTGTTATTCCTCGGACCGCTGACCAAACATATCCCCATGGCTTGTCTGGCGGGGGTATTGGTTATCGTTTCCTACAACATGAGCGAATGGCGTACTTTTAAATCATTGATGAAAAACTCCCGGTCGGATGTGGCGGTATTGCTGACCACTTTTCTGCTGACCGTAATTTTCGACCTGACCATAGCCATTGAAATAGGATTGCTACTGGCTCTGGTACTGTTTATGAAACGCGTGAGCGAAGTTACACACATCACAGTTTCCAAAGAAGAAATCGACCTTTCCCACGAAAGTGAAATCGTACACGACGAAGAAAAATTAAGTATCCCCGCAGGTGTGGAAGTATATGAAATCGACGGTCCGTTTTTCTTCGGCGTGGCCAATAAATTTGACGAATGCATGAAAACGATAGGCGACAAACCCAGCATCCGGATCATCCGGATGCGGAAAGTACCCTTTATGGATACCACCGGACTTCATAACCTGGAAAGCTTGTACCGCCTTTCTGCCAAAGAAAAAATCCGGATTATACTCTCCGGTGTCAATGAACATGTCCGCGAAGTACTCGCAAAATCAGGCTTTGCCAAAGTCATAGGTGAGGAAAATATATGTAGCAACATACATGAAGCTTTGGAAAGAGCAAAACAAAACCTCTGAATATAAAAAATCCCGGATTCAAGTCTGGGATTTTTTATACCATTAAAATCCAAAGCCATCCAGCTCGACCTCTTTCTTCTCAGCCTCCTTAAAAGCCTGGGCCTGCTGATGTACAGGATTACCTTCTATATAAATAGCCCGGAAAGGACGAACCGGACAAACATACTCACAACCACCGCATCCCACACAAATATCCGGATTCACGGAAGGTATCGTCAAGCCGTCTTTATAAGGCACCATACTCACTGCCTGGGTCGGACAATGTTCTGAACATGCCCCGCAACTGGTTCCATCTGTATTGACAATACAATTCTCAATCACAAAAACTACACGTCCCATCTGCAATTTGTGTTTTTCCTCTTTTGTGAGAGACAACAAAGCTCCATTCGGACAAACATCGGCACAAACCGTACAGTCAAAATTACAGAAACCATGCTCAAAATCCATTTTCGGTTGCATCACTCCCCCCAGACCGTAATCCATAAAAGCAGGTTTCAAAACCCGGGACGGGCATCTGGTGACACACAGATGACAAGCCGTACAATGTTTCAGCAAATGCTCCGCACTCTGCGATCCCGGAGGACTTAAAGGATGTTCCCTATGCCAGGCAGTATTGCTTTTTACCGCTGCAACACCCCCTGCTACAGCCTTTGCAGGAACAGCAACAGTCAAAGCAGCTAAAGTGGCTACGAACTGCCGCTTAGAAACATCCGGATCACTTGTTTCTCCGTTCTGATTTTTCTTCCACACCCGAGTATATTTCATGGCATGTCTGTGACAGGTTGTCAGGCAATTATAACAATCCACACAACGGCTATAATCTATTTTTTTGGATTTACTGTCAATACAGGATGCCTTACATTTCCGTTCGCATAGCCCACAGGAAACACAAGCCCCGGTATCTATTCTAACCTTCCAGAGTGAATAACGGGAAACACATCCCAGCACTGTTCCCACCGGACACATCGTGTTACACCAGGTACGTCCGTATTTCCAGGCTAAAAAACCAATGATCCCGAAAGTCAGCAACCCGGCAGCCAAAGCAAACATACTCACCACGAAAACCTCCATGTGATAAAACGTATAATTGCCAAAGCTATTGAATATCCAGGCCAACAAATTATTACCCATCATATATACCGGCCGGAATACATTGACCACCATCCGGCCAAAAGCACTATAAGGATCGAGCAGGCTCAGGAGCACAGTACCGCCCAGGAAAAAGGCAAGCAGCACCACAAGCAGCACCCCATAGCGCAAAACTTTCTTTTCCCGGCTAAACCAGTAACGCTGTTTTCGATTCGTCCGCTTCGAAATCCAGGACACGACATCCTGAAAAATTCCCATCGGACAAATAACAGAACAATAAATCCGGCCAAAGACAAAAGTCAATATCAGCAAGGCCGCCACTATTCCGAACATGCCGGCCATCAAGGCCGGTACCACTTGTATATGCGCCAGGGCATGCATGCCGGAGGGTAATATACCGGCAAAATCAAGGAAATAAAAAGTGAGTAATCCTCCCAGGATTACAGCCAATACAACACGTATCTTCTTCAACATTTTAATTACATCTTTATCCGCTTCACCTGCAGGCTATCTATATTCATCGTTCCTATTTTCAGCTCCTCACCCTTAGCCAGGTGCCCGACAACTTCCAGCGGCATCTTCTCTATCTGATTAAAAAATTTCGTTGCAGCAGTATCCACAGCCACAATATCAGTAGATACAAACAAACTCTTCGTAGTCACCACATCGGCCTCCGATTTACCCCTCGGACCATTGGTTTTCATCATCCGGTAAGCATCCACCACATTCAGCACAGCCGGCTTATCCATGGTGCAAATATCTGCAATACACTGCTGTAAATCATTTTTATGGAAAAATCCCCTGTCCCATACAATCCCCATATGGTTCTTCATGGAAATGGTCATTTTTGCCCCTCCATGATTTTTCAATACCGGAACATTGATCCACACATCACAATCCAGAATAGCTGAGTGTACCTTTGCTGTTTTCAGACTTTTCGCTTTCGGCAAAGAAATTTCCCTGTAATACGACTCTTCATGAGCTGGCATCACCTTTGCACCCGCAGCTTTCGCAGCATCTTCAATACCACTGTTCTTATAACACTTCCTCCAGTCATCACAGGTATGGTCAAATACCACAACCTCTTTCGCTCCGGCGTCAAAACACTGTCTGATAATCTCCGCTACCAGCTCCGGATTTGTATTTCCAGCCAATTCAGGCGTCTTATCCCAACCGATATTGGGTTTTACCACTACTTTCTGTCCTGCTTTCACAAACTTACTCATGCCTCCGAATTCTCCGATCGCTTTCCGGAACATCGCAGCCGGCTCACCTCCCATTACAGCCACCAAATCACAATCTGTAGCCGAGCCCGGCACTCCCTGGGCCATCAAATCCATCATACCATCCCATTTCAATGTAGCAGCAACACCCGTCAGGGCCAACGTTTTTAAAAATTCTCGTCGGTTCATCATAGCTTATATATTTTCATTTTTTTATTTTTCATTCGAGAGCCCCTGCTGTCAATCCGTTCTCCACGGAAATCTGAAACAACTCTCGTTATACAGACAGTAATCCGCGTTTCCGTTCACAGCAAATGTTTTCACCATCGCAGCTCCTGCCTCCACCAGCAACTGACACGCATACTGTAATGTCGTTCCGGTTTTTACCCGGTCTTCCACCAATAAAACCGTCTTCCCCTTCACATCAAAGTGCACCTCTTCCAACAACCTGGGTTTATCGTATAACTGCCTCTGTGAAGCATCCCGCAAATGCAGCTTCAGTAATTGTATATCCAGACCCAGACGTTGATTTAAGATAGCAGCCGGAATAATACCTCCGTTCGCAACAGCCACAATCAGATCGAAATGCTCATCAAAGGTCATTTCCTCGAAACGCCTTTTTACCTCTTCAAAATTCTTAGCACTCATATCTGGCCAGTCCCTTCAGCAGAAACCATCCGAATACGACCTGAATCAGCATTCCCGGAAAACCGATACGGAAATCCTGTAAAGCAGCCGGCAGATCCATTGTCAGTAACCACTCAGCAACACCACCCAGTAACTGATAAATAACCACAACCAAAGCGATATGCAACAACGAAAGCTTGTGACTTCTTGAAGCTATCAGAGCTCCCGTAATAGCCAGAAGAGAAGATTTTACCAATAATACAGGTAACATTCCAGCCGGTGGCATACCAAACAGAAAATGATTGCACAAAGGCGACAATACAGCCGTCAGCAAACCTACTTTCAAACCGAATTTATAAGCGGCAATCAAGGTAAAAAAATAAATCGGCAAAAAGATTTTGCCACCATCCGGAACCAGATGACATAACTGAGGCAAAACAATATTACCCAGCACGAAAACGGCTCCAAACAAATAAGTTCTGGCATTTGTGACCGAAAGATTCACTTGCCGGAATTGGGATACGATCGTCATATTAATCAAGTTTTTATAATTTCACACCTTCAAATATACATATTTGTAATAAATAAACTATTTTTGAGGTGTATGAAAATTTTAGGAAATATTATCTGGTTACTTTTGGGAGGTATTTTTGTCGCCCTGGAATACTTCATCTCAAGTATTGCCCTGATGCTTACTATTATCGGTATTCCTTTCGGACTACAAACTCTCAAACTCGGGATTCTGGCCCTATGGCCCTTCGGAAGCGAAATTATTCACAAAGAATCCCCTCACGGCTGTCTCGCCACCCTGATGAATATCGTCTGGTTTTTCATCGGAGGCCTCTGGATTTTTCTCTCCCACATTGCCTGGGGAGTTATCTTATGCATTACGATCATCGGTATTCCCTTCGGACTACAGCATTTTAAGCTGGCAGGGCTGGCCCTGACTCCTTTCGGACACGATGTGCAATAACCTCCAGGACAACAGAAATCACACCAACAAAATGCTGATCCCGATGACACAATAAATCAGGGATTCAGCCACATTGACAAACAACGCTATTCCAGGATTCTGCATCAGTCGCCGGGCCAGACGATCTGACAGAATAGCAACCAGAGAAAAAATCAGGAAAGCCTGAACCATAAAAATCAATCCCAGTAACAGCATTTGCGGAATCGGATTTGCTGTCCCACGATCAATAAACTGTGGGAAAAAAGCCAGAAAAAACAGAATCACTTTCGGGTTCAGGATATTCATCAGTATCCCCTTCCGGTAAAGTTTACCGCCTCCGGTTCCGGAAGTCTGTATCTCAAAATGATTTTCACGACGAGCCAGAAAAGCCTTTACTCCTAAATAAAGCAAATAAGCAGCCCCCGCGAATTTCAGAATAGTAAAAGCCACAGGAGAATTCATCAACAATACAGACACTCCTAAACTTACGGCCATCGTATGCACAATCAGCCCGGAACATAATCCGGCAGCAAAGGTAATTCCGGCCTTCCGGCCCCGGGTAATGCTCTGAGTGATCACAAACAAAATATCCGGTCCCGGCATCAGCGTTAATAAGACTGCCGCACTGATAAAACCCCATAAATTGATCATATCCTTTCAAATTTGACTGTAAAAATAACGCTTATAATCAAAAAAAATTAATTTTGCAAAACATTAAAACTATTCAAGCCATGATTTCACTCATCCTTCTCCTTGTTATTTTCGGTTTCGGCATCCTCACCTATAATACGCTGACCCGTAAACGCAACAATACGGAAAATGCTTTCGGTTCAATTGATGCCATGCTGAAAAAAAGATTTGACCTGATTCCGAATCTGGTTGC
Source organism: uncultured bacterium (assembly GCA_905215395.1). Taxonomy (GTDB): domain Bacteria; phylum Bacteroidota; class Bacteroidia; order Bacteroidales; family Marinifilaceae; genus Odoribacter. The sequence goes on from CAJMQA010000007.1 coordinate 23,338, forward strand.
CACGGTGCAGCAATATGCCAAACATGAACAGGAAACTTTCACCAAAATCACAGAATTACGCAGCAAAAGCTATGATTCTATGACAACGGAGGAAAAAACCGAATTCGACAAGACATTCACTGCCGCCACACGTAGCTTTTTCATGGTAGCAGAAAATTATCCCCAATTACGGGCTTCTGAAAATTTTATGCAATTACAGCGGGCTCTGAATGAAACCGAAGAACAACTGGCAGCTTCCAGAAGAACCTATAACGCTTGTGTTACGGACTATAACAATTCGGTGATGACCTTTCCCTCAAACATCATCGCCAACCTGTTCAGTTTTACCAAAAAAGAAGTGCTGTCCATTCCGGAAGAAGAAAGAGCTACTCCCAATGTAAAAAATCTGTTTCAGTCTTAACTTCCGTTTATGGCAGACAGTTACGACGCACTATACAGAAAACTGAGTCCGGCTCTCGCCCAACTGGAAAATAAAAGGCTGGAACTAAAGAAAAAGGGGACCGATGCCGGCTTGGTGGCGGGAGGGATTTGTACCCTGATCGGCATAATCATCACAGTCTGGACCGGAGGAAATTCACTTTGGTTCTTTGTTTCCCTTATCCTTGGGATCATTATTCTGATAGGTTGTATCCACGGTCAGTCAAAAGAGTTATCCCGGTATTACAAAAAGGATATCATTGCAACCCTAATCAGCAGTCTGTGTGAAAACTCCTCTTTTATGCCCGACCGTGGTATTTCTGAACAACAGTTTATGGGCTGCGGATTATTCCATACTTCGCCCGACCGTTACTCCAGCGAAGACATGATCACCGGACAGGTTGGCAAAACAGCCTTCGCCTGCTCGGAAATTGTAGCCGAAGAAAAAAGGGTTACCACCAATTCCAAAGGACAGCGTAGCGAGCATTGGGTTGATATTTTCAAAGGCTTCTTTTTTATCGCTGATTTCCAGAAAGACTTTCACGGGCAAACGGTTGTTTACCGGAATTCCTGGCTCAAACTGAATTTCAGGAACCAACGTGTCAAACTGGAAAACCCGGAGTTCGAAAAGAAATTCGATGTATACTCCACCGACCAGATAGAAGCCCGATATCTCCTGACTCCGGGTATGATGGAAAAATTACTGGAACTCGACCGTAAATTTCCGGGTAAGATCACCCTCAGTTTTTACAATTCCAATGTGATCATTGCCATCCCGGACAACACCGATCATTTTGAAGCCAGCATCTGGAGCTCACAACTCCGCAACAACAGTCTGAAACAGGAATACGATACTTTATCTGCACTGATCGGGATCATCGACGACCTGAACCTGAATGTACGGATATGGACGAAAGAATAAGAAGGCCAGGATTAAACATTCGGTATGAAACTTTTACCCCTCAGAAACGTTTGTTTGTAAAATAATTTGCTGATTTCAAAAACGATTTCTTATGTTTTTAAATACCCTTTTCCTGATTCTCGGTTTCATTATACTCATTTACGGAGCCAACTTTCTCGTCGACGGCGGAGCCGCTCTGGCCTGGCGCCTGAAGGTATCCAATATCGTCATCGGCCTCACAGTTGTAGCGTTCGGAACCTCCACGCCGGAATTAGTGGTCAACATCCTGTCTTCCGCCAAAGGGAATTCAGCTCTGGCACTGGGAAATGTGTTGGGAAGCAATATATTCAATATCCTTTGCATACTGGGAATCACAGCATTGATCCTCCCCATAGGTATCAAAAAAACGACGACCTGGATAGAAATCCCTCTGGCAGTACTGGCAGCAATTCTGATCATGATCCTTACAAACGATGATCCCTCCGGAATGATATCCCGGGCAGAAGGTTTTTCCCTGCTCTGCTTCTTCGCTGTATTTATAGCTTATACGCTGTTTCTGGCCAAAAAAGGAAATGTCTCCAACGAAGAGGTTACGATCAAACCTTACTCCATTGGAAAGTCGGTACTATTCATTTTCCTGGGTTTAGGCGGATTGATTCTGGGCGGACGCCTATTGGTGAACGGAGCTGTTGCCATAGCACAGATGGCAGGCATCTCAGAACGTATCATCGGTCTGACCATCGTCTCCATCGGAACCTCACTGCCCGAACTGGCTACCTCGTTCATTGCTGCCCGTAAAAAAAATGCCGATATGGCCATCGGTAATGTTGTCGGCTCCAATATCTTCAACACTTTCCTGATCCTCGGAACCTCTGCAACGATTTCCCCCATCCGGATATCTGCAGAAAGCAACATGGATATCTGGGTAAACATCATCGCTACCCTCCTTTTATTCCTCTTCATTTTCACCGGCAAAGGACGCAAAATCAACCGCTGGGAAGGTGCTATCTTTCTGGCCATGTACATCACCTACCTGACCCTGCTAATACTCGACAAATAATAAAAGGCGGCCCGGCTTGAGCCCGGACCGCCTTTCTTCACAAATATATAAAACAATGAATTGGCTTTTTTTACTGCCCGGTAAATGTTGTTACGGCATATATTCACTCAATGTCTTCTCCAGTTCCTTGCCTCTCAGTTTGTCATTGGAAACCACAATTTTTCCATCCTGTCCGATCAGGAAGCTGGCAGGTACTCCCTGGATACCATAACCTTTTGCGGCTTCCCCTTCGAAGGCTGCCGGATCGTTTAAATTCAACCAAGGGGTATTCTCTTCTTTTAAGGCTTGCAGCCATTTTGATTTTTTATTGTCCAGCGATACGGCATAGATTTCCAGACCTTTGGATTTGTATTTGGCATATGCCTTTTTCA
>CAJMQA010000008.1 GCA_905215395.1 uncultured bacterium
CTTCTCCCATCTCAGCTTCAGCACCCTCCGGTCGGCATTGTAACGCAAATCCGCATTCTCCACTTTAGAAACCAGAGTATGATTATAGACCTGTCCGCCCCAGCGGAAATTAAAGCCAAAGCTTAAACCAAAGCCTTTATAACTAAAGGTCGAATAGATATTCCCCTGGAATTTAGGCTCTGTACACCCATAGGGAATTACATCTGCCGGATCCCAAATGCCTGTCAACTCTCCGGTCTTACGTTTTTGATAAACCTCTTCTCCGGTAGCGGGGTCGATTCCGAAAGACTTTACCACCCAGATGCGGTTTAACGATTGTCCTTCTTCATACCGGGGTAAGGGGGAATCGTCCAATTTTTCTGCATTCACCTGGTTCATATGCTCCAGTGCATTTGAAATCTTTGTAATCTTATCGGTATTATGGGAACCATTGACATTGATAATCCAATAAGCCTCTCGGGAAACATCTTTATAAGGCGTGAAAGAGGCTGCAATTTCAATACCCTTATTCTCTATGGTTCCTAAATTTTCAGGAATGGTAGAGAATCCCAAGGAAGGTGCCAGTGTTATATCGGTCAGAGCATTCTTAGTTACTTTTTTGTAATACTCTACCCTGGCCGTTATTCTGTTATCCAGAAAGGCTGCTTCTAATGCATAATTCATCTGAGCCGTTTGTTGCCATTTCAGATCAGGATTTCCAAGACCAACCAGTTCTGCCCCGGTTCCATCCGAAGAAATATAGGGTGTCAGCATAGAATAGGTGTACACCTGTTGCGACTGATAAGGAGCAAATCCCTGAGTTCCGGTGATACCATATGAAGCCCGGATTACCAAATCACTCAGGAAGTTCATTTTCCGGAACAGGTTTTCCTTTTTGATGTTCCAACGCAAACCGCCCGACCAGAAAGGAGCAAAACGGTTGTTCTGTCCAAACTGGGAAGATCCGTCTACCCGGATATTGAAATCCAAGGAATACTTATAACGGAAAGAATATCCAAAAGCTCCCACAAAACCGATAGAACGGGAAGTATTTTCACTTCCGGACATCTTTTCATCGTATTTCTTCCCAAACAGGATATGATCCATCTTATCATTCGGAAACCCGGTTACTTTTGCACCAAACCGGTCATTCGAAGATTCCTGCAACGAATAGCGGGCATTAAAACTGACAAAATGATCCTCTCCCAGCACATCATTGTAAGAAGCAGTAAGATTCACACTGTAATTGAAAGTCTCTGTTTGTTCCCGCCGGAAATCGCCTTTTTTCATCGGATCAGTCTCCCCGTCAAAGGCTGTATGCTGGGCCGGACGGAAACGTTCATTTTTCCCCGTTGTTTTGACTATTCCCACATCCGCCTGCAAACGGACAGCATTGACCGGTGTATAGTCCAGATAAAACTGATTCCGGACAGTGAAGCTCGTATTCCGGTCTTTGCTATTAAAAGTCGTATTATACATCGGATTCGGAATTGCCGCCTCTCTAAAGGAAGCATCCGGATCAATCCGGTACTGCAAATTTTTAAGTATTTCTCCATTCTCTCCATAAGGACGCAAATAGGGATTCAGACGGGTATATTCGCTGAAAGATCCCCAAGGAGAATTATCACCGAGTGAATTATCCACCCCAACTTTATTGCGGAGTAATATTTTTTTGAAACGGTAACTTAAATCAAGCGCTCCAGTCTGGGTCTTACGGGTAGATCCCTTCATCACACCCGGAGAAAAATTTGCCCCAAAATACAATTTATACCTCAGAGCCCGGTCTCCTCCTTCCAAAGTTACCGTATGGCGGTGTTGCACTGAATTACGCAAAGGTTGGGACATCCAATCTGTATTCACTCCGCGTTTCACCTCCCTCAGATAATTCTGATAGCGGATCACATACGAAATATCTTTATCTTCCGGATAATATCCTGCTTTTTTTTCAACCGACAGTTTTTCCTCTGCATTCATCAGGTCGTAAGCTGTCAGATCCGGAATTTCCACTCTCACATTCCCTCCGTAACTAACCCTCAAAGCTCCCGCTACCGGTTCTTTGGTTTCAATTACGATGACCCCGTTTGCAGCTTTGGAACCATAAATTGCAGTCGCAGCGGCATCTTTAAGCAGAGTAATCGACTCCACCCGGTCAGGGTCCAGATCGACCATTGTCTGCAGATCAATTTCAAACCCATCCAGAATCAACAAAGGCTGGTTAGGATAAGTAGAATAATCTCCCTGCAGCATCACCATATCCGTACTGGCATCCTGTACTCCGGCAGGTAAAGTAGCCTGTCCCCGCATCCGCAGATCCGGCAGACGGTTCGGATCGGAACCCTTGGCGATATCCTCCATAATACGGAAACTGGGATCAACGATCGAAAGGGCTTTGGCTATATTAGTCGTACTGAATTTCTTCAGCTCTTCCCCTTTGACAGAGACAGCCGAACCTGTAAACCCTTCCTTTTGGCGGTTAAAAATACCAGTCACGACCACAGCCTGCATTTCCATCACCTCTTCTTCCATCTTTACTTTCAACTCCTCCTGGCCCGTATATTTAACCTCCATTGTTTTCATGCCGATAAAAGAAAAAGTAAGCACAACTTCCTGTGTTTCAGGAAATTCAAAACGAAAATTTCCGTCTATATCCGTGGAAACGCCAATTTTTGTCCCTTTCACCATCACTGTCACTCCCGGCAAAGGCCCTCCTTTTACATCTGTTACCCATCCTTTGATCACTACATTCTTCCGGATTTGTTGCAGAGCCGTTTTTTTGATTATGATTGTCTTATCTACAATCGTGTAACTCAAATTAGTTCCGGCCAGACAATATTCCAGAATTTCTTCGACAGAGGCATTTTTAAATTTCAGATCTTTTCCGGAAACACCTGTTAAATCAATATCGCTGTATACAAAACTAAAATCAGAGTTCCGCCGGATCTGATTGATCACCTCTTTCAGGCTTACATTCTTCAGGTTCATATCGAGACGCACCTGCTGAGAATAAACGCTAGCTTGAATCTGAAAGGTCAATAATAGTAAAAAAATAAAAATTGCTTTCATCATCAAAAAATGAATGATTTTTCTACACCCCGGACCAGGGCATAAAGACTTTTTTTTCATAATTTTGTATTTAAGGGTCAACAAAGCTCATTTTCCGTTAGCAGCAGAAATGAGCATGACTTTCAGGGCAGTGTTAGCAGCACTGCTCTTTTATCATTTTACAATCACAGTATTCTTAGTCATGTCAAAATGTATTTTTCCGGTTTCCTGCATCAATTCCAGTACCTTTGAAAACTTTTCATGCTTCCGGATGTTCAGGGAGAAAGGTATTTCTTTGGCTGCCGGATTTGTATAAAAGACATCGAACGAATACCAACGCCCTAAATCAGCCAGAATTTGCTCCAACGGGCAATTATCAAATACGAGCCGTCCGTCTTTCCAGCCGACAAACAATTCCGGATTTACGGTCATCAAAATCAGAGAATCAGATTTTTTATAAAAAACAGCCTGTTCGGAAGGTTTTAAGGTCAACTGTTTTCCATCTGCCCTGACATTCACCTTCCCGGTTACCAGAGTCGTCATGACCTTTGTTTCGCTGGCATAAGCCCGGATTCCGAAAGAAGTCCCCAATACGTCCACCTGAACCTGTTTGGTTTCAACAATAAAAGGGCGCAAGGTATCCCGGCAAACCTCAAAATATGCTTCTCCCTCCAAAACAACTTTACGGATATTGCCCATAAAATTGACCGGATATTTCAATTTAGATTCGGCATTCAGAAAAATTCGTGTCCCATCAGAAAGTACTAAAGTATACTCTCCCCCTCTGGGAACCTGCAGAGTATGGCATTCTTCCTTTACAATATTCTCTGCAGTCTGATACTTCAAAGAATCATGGGAAACCTTCCAGCTCTGAGCGACACCTCCGGCAAAAGTCTCTTCCCTCAGATTTACCCGTGTCCCGTCTGCCAATTCAAGGATAGCATAAGGCCGTCCCGGTTGAAAGGTCGTGTTCACAGGTTCTGTACTCCGTGTTTTATCGATTTGCAAGACATACCATATACCACCGGCCAGTAACAAAGGCAACAACCACAGAGCAGCATAGCGGCGGAATAAAGTATAGATCTTCCTCTCTTTCCGGCAAGTCCGGGCACGAATCAGTTGCCATTCCTTTTCCTGCCCGTCCTCGCTTTTTACAAAACGGCGGAAACTTTCATTGAGATAAGCAGCAGACTGCATCCGCTGAAAAATTTCTTCATGAGACTCCGAAGTTTTCCGCCATATCTCCAATTCTTTTTGCTCTGTCTCTTTTAGTTCCCCTTTTAAAAAAAGTACGACCAGCCGGCTAATATGTTTTTCCTGTTGTAAATCCATAATGAGTTTGCTTGTTTACTATAGAACACGCTCCCCCTGATTTGGTGTAATAGGAAAATAAAACTTTTTTTGATTTTTTTAGATCGGTCACTAAAACGAATAAATCAGATACTTCAGTCCTTTTAATCAAGAAAACAATAGAGTATTACATCGGTTATATTCGGCGTTCCGGAGTTTATTGCCAGACCCAGATCACTTTTCAATGTTGCACTGCCGGAGGTTTTCCGGATAAAGCTGAGAGGACCATAAAAACGCTGAGGACGAGTGTCGGTGTTAGTTTTTCTGAATGTCCATCGCGGAGTGTCTGAGGACGAAGTCCAAGTTCCCGCGATAATGAGAGAAAAACTTACACGACCGTCACAAAGCGCAAAGGTCCGACAGCTTTATCCAGAAAACCGGACAAAAATATCTACCGTTTTCCTTATACAGACATCAAAAACATAAGAATATGTTTTAGGCGTTCCCTCATATAATGATTTGCATTATTCTTATGCTTTTTCACCGTATTTATTGTAATTTTCAACTCTTGAGCGATCTCATCATGTTTTTTCCCTTCCAGGCTCAGCCGGTATACTTCACGGCAAGCCGGAGGTAATTCATTGAAGACTTCGGACAACAATTCAAATATTTCAGCTTCCAGTATATGATCCAGAAAAGATTCTTTAGGCTCTTCCCGATACACAACCTCTGCATAACGGGTTTTTACTCCCTGATGACGGATCATGTTCAGGCAGTTATTTCTGACTGAAGTATATAAAAAAGATTTCAGTGCATTCTCTGATTCGAAATCGGTACGCTTTTCCCACAAACTGACAAATACATCCTGAACGATGTCATCGATTACAGCATCATCATCCACATATTTCGCCGCGAAATAACGCAAAGCAGGTGTATGTTTTTCATATAAAAAACGAAAAGCCTTCTCTTGACCACTGGCAAACTCCTGTATGATATGTTCTCCAAAAATTTTCAAATCAGACATTTTCCCCAAATGTATAAATAAATTCTGCATTTACTTATTTGTTTTTGTACTTTTATGCCAAAGAAAAAAACATGGAACTTACAAAGACATTAGGAAAAGCTCAATTGACCCGGGAAGATCTGGTTGCGTTATTGGCTTGCCGGGGAAAAGATGAGGAGGATTTATTCGTTTATTCCAGAGAGTTACGTAACCGGACACTCGGAAATGGAGTGCATATGCGGGGACTGATAGAGATTTCCAATATCTGTATCAAGGATTGCCTCTACTGTGGCATCCGGAAATCCAATTTACAAGCGGAGCGCTACTTCCTGAGTGATGAGGAGATCGTTCAGGCTGCAGAGTTTGCCTACCGGAATCACTATGGCTCCATTGTACTACAAGGAGGAGAGCGGAATGATGAAGCTTTTGTACTCCGGATCGAAAAGCTGTTGAAAACTATCAAGCAAAAAAGCAATCAGCAACTCGGAATCACCCTCTCTTTAGGAGAACAAACAGCAGAAACTTACCACCGTTGGTATGAAGCCGGAGCCCACCGCTACCTGCTACGCATAGAAACCTCCAACGAGAAACTCTACCGTAAAATTCATCCCCTCGATTCTCTGCATGATTTTCACAACCGCCTCGACTGTATACGTCTGTTACAAAAATGCGGTTATCAAACCGGAACCGGAGTTATGATCGGACTTCCTTTCCAGACCATTGAAGATCTGGCCGACGATCTGTTGTTCCTGAAATCCATGGATATCGACATGGTGGGAATGGGACCTTACCTGGAACATCACGAAACCCCGCTCTGGGAGTACCGGCACGAATTACTTCCGCAGACAGAACGCCTGAGACTCGGATTGCACATGGTCAGTTGCCTGCGAATTCTGATGCCCGATATTAACATTGCAGCAACAACAGCACTGCAGGCCATCGATCCGGCTGGACGTGAAAAAGCGCTGGAAATCGGCGCCAATGTGATCATGCCCAACATTACTCCCCTGACCAACCGGGCCAATTATCAATTGTATGAAAACAAACCGGGCATGGATGAAGGAGCCGAGGAATCTACCCAGAAACTCATCGGAAGTGTCCGCAGAAGCGGATGCGAGATACAGCTGAACACCTGGGGAGACTCACTGCACTTTCAGCACAGAACAAAAAACAAAGAATAATCCTCAAGGCTATGCCGGAATCAGGGAGCGGAACGGCTCAAATGATGCCAGAATCACCAGACCACCCAATATTGTGATAATCACACCAGAAACACGATTAATCGTTATCAGTACACGAAGACGGAATCTTTTACGGAATATATTCACCAGAGTGGAAAGGGAATACCACCACAAGCCTCCCCCGATCACAACCCCTGTCAGGACAAATAACTCAATCCGGAAAGAAGGTTCATCTCCAAAAACAGAGGCTCCGGCAAAAACTGCCATAAAAACGACGATAGCAATAGGATTGGAAACTGTCAGAAAAAACAGAGTGAGAAAATCTCCCAATAAACCTTTTTTGGAAACCCGCTTCCTGACCCGTATTTGCTTCAACGGATTATCAAAATAAATTTTCAAACCGACTATAATCAGAAAAATTCCTCCGATAATTTGTAATATCAACTCATGTGTCTGGATCACATTGATAACAAAACCCAATCCGAAAGCTGCCACTGTGGCATAAAAAAGATCGGCACATGCAGCCCCCATTCCCGCAACAAACCCAGCCAACGCTCCTTTTTGTAATGTTTTTTGTATAATCAGCACACCCATGGGCCCCAATGGAACGGAAACCATCAAACCAATGAGTATCCCTCTGAAAATATAAACAACATCGTACATCCTTTTAAATTTTAGTACACAAAATAATCTTACAACTCAGGCGTATCCGGCGAAAAACGATTCAAAATTGTATCATCATTGATCTCCTTGGACAAAGATTCGATGGTATTCATCGGAACTTCAAACAAATCCAGAATCAACAACCCATCCAGACACATATTAAATTTAGGATCAATATTAAATCCTACAATCCGACCGTTTAAAGATATATATTTCTTTAATAAAATCGGCAGCTTGTCGCTGGAAGGCTCAATATCTCCGATCAATTTATCCAATGCAGCAATATTATTCCCGGAAGCTTCCACCATCACATCTACATCCGGATCGTTTGTTTCCACCCGGTATTTACAACGGGGAGTAATACAACGGGCCAATTCGGCATCCCAGTGATTCCTGATAATAAACTTCATAATCAACTCTTTGGATACATCGGAATATTTACCGCTGATAGTAACGGGTCCGATCAGGTAGCGATATTCGGGATTTTTAATCAGGAAATAAAGAATCCCTTTCCACAACATAAACAATGGCAAAGGCTTACGCTGATACTGTTCGACAATGAAAGAACGTCCTAATTCGATGGATTCATACAGAACCGGTAACATCTCTTTACGGATTTTAAACAAAGTATTGATATAAAATCCTTTCACTCCATAACGGTCAATAATATCTTTTCCTTTCCCCACCCGATATGCTCCGACAATCCGTTTTTCCTCATCATCCCAGATAAACAAATGATAATAATAAAGATCGAACTCGTCCAGATCAATGCTCCGGTTTGTTCCCTCTCCAACAGCCCGGAAGGTCACTTCCCTCAATCTTCCGATCTCATTGAGGATATTCGGAATCTTCAGGGTTGGCGCACAAAACACAGAGTAATTTTTCATGGAAAACAGGAAGTAATCCTCTGTGATATTGCTGATCTCCCTCTGCAAGATTTCCACAGCAGTCTCCGGAGCAATGGGCTCAGCCTTCTTTTCAGCTTTCTGAGATTTCAGAAAGAACTTCTTCACTTCCAATGAGGAACCCAATAAATATGTCTTCGCTCTTAAAAATTTACCATATTGCATGATATCCGCAAAAGAATTTTGTACTTCTGTAGAAATCGGACTTCCGATTCTCAGTTTTATAACCCTATTTTTCTTATTCAATAATTCCGACGGCAATTTCACCGTTCTGAGCATCGGATGGATCAGTCCCAGCAGCTGAAACAACATACTGTTTGATCCTTTAAAATAAACCGGAATGACAGGGACATTGGCTTTCCGGATCAATTTCAACACAGAAGCGCTCCACTCTCTATCTTCTATCGAATTTGAATCTGCTTTGTATGCCGATACTTCACCTGCCGGAAATAATCCCAATGGCTTTCCTTCCGACAAATGCCGCAATGCTTCCTTCAATCCCCCGGTGCTGGAAACATCTTTCCGGCTTTCAAAAGGGTTGACCCCCAAAAAACAATCTTTTATAGGCTCTATCTTTTTCAGGAGAAAATTAGCCATCACCTTATATTCCGGGCGGATCTTACTCAGTATTTTAATCAGAATAATCCCGTCCAGACCCCCGAAAGGATGATTGGATATCGTAATAAAACCTCCTTCCCTGGGAATTTTCTGCAGGTCTTCCTCATTCACCTCAATCGTCACCCCCAGCGCCTCTATCAAATGGTCCAGAAAAGCTTCCCGGTTCTCGTCATACACATCTGAATACAGCTTATTGATTTTATCCAGACGCATAATATACATCACCAGTTTTGCAACCAGACTTCCTCCAAGATTCCCCCCGAAACGATCCAGCTTTGATGCTTTCAATATATCATTCGACTCAATCAGATTCATCGTTTATCGTTAAAATTCAGAGATTATCTGATAATAATCTCCTTTATTATTATTCCTCCAACCCGGTCATTCAAGGCTTTTATCAGTCCTTCCCTGACCATCATGATCTCATTTCTGACAACAGCAGAAGTGAAAGTGACAAAAAGCTTACCTTCCGACACCGAAAGACTCCTGGTCCGGGAGGCTATCATTTGTCCTACAACTTCCGGCCAGACCTGACAGACTTCATGTTCTTTAAATTTCTGCTCCAACCCCATCTGCCTCAAAACCTGGCTGACTAGTGCATCTATTTTCTGGGTCTTCCCTTCTTTCATATAAATTTTGCTGCCTGCTTCTATTCCGAATGTCACTCTCAAAGCGATTCTTCCTATTCCGAAATAGTTTGCAAATATAATATTAAATCTGAAAATGGTTCAGTTCGTCAGGAAATCTCCCCATCAAAAACTGTAAACAATTTATAATCTACTCCCTGCATTTGCAAAATATCATCCATGTGTCCCCGGTTCGTATCTGTAATAAAGACCTGCCCGAACATTTCCCCTCCCACAATTTTTACAATCTGGTTCACCCGGTCAGCATCCAACTTATCAAAAATATCATCCAGCAATAATAAGGGTTTCACTCCGCTCATCCGGAACAACCAGTCGTATTGTGCCAGTTTCAGAGCAATCAGAAATGTTTTCTTTTGTCCCTGGGAACCGGTTTTCCTGACCGGATACTCCCCGATATTCAGCAGCAAATCATCCCGGTGAATTCCGGCAGAAGTATATGTCAGTATACGATCCCGCTCAATCATTTCATGCAGGTACTTCAACATATCCTCCCCTTTTACCGAAGGTTTGTATTCCAGTTGTACCTTCTCTCGTCCCAATGATAACATTTCGTAATAATCCTGAAAAACAACCCTGAACTCCTGCAAAAATTCAGTTCTTTTCTGCATAATAAACTCCCCGCATTCTGCCAGTTGTTCATTCCAAATTTCCAGCATCTCCGGATCCAGAAATTTTCCTGCCGCTGATTTCAACAAGGTATTCCGCTGTGTCAACGCTTTATTGTAGCGAATCAGCTGATGCAGATAATTCCGGTCATACTGGCTGATAATCCCATCGATCAGCTTCCGGCGCTCCTCACTCCCCCCGTCGATCAAAACCACATCTTCCGGCGAAATCATGACCAAGGGCAACAGCCCGATATGCTCCGAAAGTTTATCGTAAGCTTTCTGATTTTTTTTGAAAACTTTCTTTTGGCCTCTTTTAACTCCGCAATAAACCGTCAGCTCCTCTTCTTCCCTCAGATATTGTCCCTGTACCACAAAAAATGGTTCCTCATGCCGGATATTCTGTAAATCCGGCAAATTGAAATAACTCTTGCACATCGACAAGTGGTAAATTGCATCCAGAACATTTGTCTTTCCAACCCCATTGTTACCGACAAAACAATTAAAACCCGGAGTAAAAGCTAAAGTTGCTTCAGCAATATTCTTAAAATTGATAATATTTAATTCCCTGAGAACCATCCGTTCTGCAATCTTCATGATTTAAACCTGTACAAAATTACTCTTTTTACCCCAAATGTCGGTAGTCATTTCCATGAAATTCATAAATCTCAAATCCTCAGTCAAAAAATAAGCTGTATATTTCGATTTTCAATTAAAAAAGCTAATTTTGCACGCTATTAAAGAGATATTTTTTGCAGAACCGGATTTCCGGAAAAAAATTGTAAACTTATAACATTACAGATATGGCAAAGGAACAGAAAAAACAGGATGGTTTTGAGCAAATAGAAGATGCGTTGACCAACAGCGAACAATTTATCGAAAAAAATCAGAAAATGATCATCAACGTGGTGATTGCCCTGATTGTTATCGTTGGTGCCTACTTCAGCTACCAGAGGTTTATCGTCGAACCGAAAGTAAAAGAAGCTTCCAACCAGATTTTCGGTGCTCAGAATTATTTTGAAAAAGACTCTTTCAATCTGGCTTTGAACGGCGACGGAAATATCCTGGGGTTTGTTGAAATTGCCGATAAATATAGCTCTACTCCGAGCGGCAATCTGGCAAAATTTTATGCAGGTTTGTCCTATTTGTATACCGGTGACTATCAGAATGCCATTAAATACCTGGAGAAATTCTCTTCGGATGATCTGTTATTAGCCAATATGGCCATTGCCAACATTGGAGATGCCTATATGCAATTGGGAGAATATAAAAAAGCTGCAGAAAACTACAAAAAAGCTGCTGCTTCAAAAACCAACGACTTTTCCACACCGATTTTCCTAATGAAAAACGGGCTGGCTCTGGAAAAAGCCAATGACTTCAACGGAGCCCTGAAAGTATACGAGCAGATCGAAAAAGAGTACCCCAACTCACCGGAGGCCCGGGATATTGAAAAATACATTGAAAGAGCAAAACTAAAGAAATAATAAAAGAGTAACCCCGGTCTGCCGGGGTTATTTTTTTGTCTCCGATTTTTACTATTTTTGTACAGAAAGTCTGTTGATCTTTCGGTGTGTAATGTGTAAAAATTATGAATAGGTTTATTCTGCTAATTTCTTTGTTATGCCTGTGCCATCTGTTGCCGGCTCAGAGTCTTGTTGTCAACGGCAATATCGTTATCCAGGACAATAGTCCCGAAGGAGCCCGGATAGTCATTCTGAAAAATGACATAAAGATTGATGAACAGACACTCAATAAAAAAGGACGTTTCGATTTAAAGCTGGCTTTAAATGCCGATTATAAACTCTCTTTTGAACAGGCAGGATATATCACCAAAATAGTAAACGTCAATACCGAAGTTCCTGAAGAAATCCTGGAATCCAACCCGAACTTTCCCCCGGTAAAACTGATCATCAACCTCCTGCCGACTGTAGAAGATATCGATCTCTCGATTTTCGATCAGCCGATTGCCATTCTGGCTTACAATCATGAATTGGACGATTTCACCTTCGACAAAGAGTATTCCGATAAAATCAAAACCCGTATTGCCCAAACCGAACAGGCTATAAAACGCCAACTGGCAAACAAAGGTGCCGCGGCGCTGGAAGAGGAACGCAAATTTGCCGGACTCGTACAAAAGGGACAAAATGCATTCAGCAACAAAGAATGGAAAAACGCTATCGACAGCTGGACTTTAGCCCTGAATATAAAACCGGCTAATGAAGATATAAAGCAAAAAATTTCAATGGCAAAAAAAGAAGCAGAGCTGGAAGCTGCCCGCCAGAGCATTGAATTACAAAATGAAAAAGCCTATCACTTATTGGTCCGGAATGGGGATAGCTTATTCCAGTATCAGAAATACGCAGAAGCCAGGGAGAAATATACCTCCGCAGCGAAATTAAAGGACAAAGAAAAATACCCTCTGCAAAAAATCCGTGAAATCGATGCCCTCCTGACCGAAATCGCCCAGAAAGAATCGGATCGGCAAAAACAACTGGCAGACCTGGAGGCCAGTTATCAAAAAACAATAGCCGCAGCCGACCAGTCTATCAATGATAAAGCTTACGACAAAGCCATCACGGCTTACCGTCAGGCACTGGAATTAAAAGCCAATGCCTCTTATCCCCGGGAAATGATTGCTAAAGCGGAAGCCGCTATTGCTGTACAACAAAAACAATTGGCCGAAGAAGCTGCAAAGCAACGGCAGGAAGCCGAGCGGAAAGCACAGCTACAAAACAAATATGCCACTCTGATTGCAGAAGCCGACAAAGCCTTTGAAAGTGAAAATTACAGCCTGGCAAAACTGCGGTATACCGAAGCCGATCAGTTGAATCTGGGTGAACCCTACCCTCAGAAACAATTGCAGGAGATCAACTCCATCATCAATTCTTCAAAATACAAAGCCAAACTGGCAGAGTATAACAAAAACAAAACATTGGGAGAAAAAAACCTGCAAGACCGGAACTATGCAGCTGCCAAGGTCTACTATCAAAAAGCTTTGTCTATACTATCGGTAGACAAAGAGAGCATCACTCAAAAGCTGTCAGAGATCGAACGCCAAATCGAAGCCGAGTATCTGGCTAACCTGGAAAAGGAATACAAAACCCAGATCGAAAAGGGCGATAAAGCCTATCAGGAAAAATCGTATGCTGTCGCCAAATTCTACTACCAAAAGGCTCTGGAGATCAAGATTGGCGATCACTATGCCAGCGAACGTCTCCGGGAAGTTGAAAAACACATAGGTGAACGCCAGACGAAAGAAGCAGAACTATAAAAGGATATTATTATGAAAAAATGGATACTTATTTTCCTGTTTCTCCATGGTCTGCAATGCCTTACCCATGGGCAATATTACCGTCAGGACCGGGGATTCCTGTTGGGTATAAACGCAGGTTATCTCTATCCTACCGGAGATATGGGCAAAATCCTCAAAAACGGCTTAGGAGCCAACCTAAGTGCCAAATACCTGATCAACGAGGTTCTGGGTATCGGGTTTGAAGGCGGATACTACGGTTTCAAATCAAAAGTGACCCTGGATAATGAAAACACGACCCAGGATTACCGATACCGGCTGACCCCTCTCCTTCTGGAAGCCACTTTCTATATCCCCAACTGGGACCGTAGTATCCTACCTTATCTGGGCCTGCAATTCGGGGGCTATTTAAGTCATCTGAAAGTCAGCCGGCAGGGAACATCCTATTCTTCCGAAACATCATTCTCCAAAAAGCTATTCTTATTCTCTCCGGGAGGAGGCGTAAACGGAGGAGTACTGCTCCAAATTTCCGATCGTACCTGGCTGGACCTGAAAGTCCGGGCTGACTACATCCCCAAAATTGAAGACAAATACCGGTACGACGAATACGCTTCCGAAGGAAACATCGGCTTCAACAAGATGTTGAACATTGGCGGAAACATCGGGCTGCTGTATAAGTGGTAAAAGAATTCTACTCTTTTTTTGCTTTTCTATCCGTCCGGATGTTTCATAAGTTAGAGGCATCTATCCCTAAATTCTAAACGACAGATAGAACCCATCAATATGACAAGAGGTTACAAAGGCTATATTTAACCTTCGCAACCCCTTAATCCAAAGTATTTAAATTCCCTCCAACCTTTTCAAGGTTTCTGCGGTCATCTCCTGCGATGGGCGGCTCATATTGGGATTGACAATTTTTCCTTCCGGATCGAGGAGAATAAAATGCGGGATTCCCCGGATTCCGAAAAATTTCATAAACTCCGGATCGCCCCCGCTATTCAACTGTATACCTCCCATTTTATCGTTCCCGACTTTTTTCTTCCAGGCATCCTGATCTTTATCACAGGAGAGACTGACAAAGTGGATGTTCTTCCCGTGAAATTGTCGTTCCAGTTCTCCCATATAAGGGATTTCTTCACAACAAGGCCGGCACCACGTAGCCCACATATCGATGTACACATACTTTCCCCGCAAAGAAGAAAATTTCACCTCCTGCCCTTCAATATTTTTATAACAGAAGTCGGGAATTTCTTTTCCAATCAGTTGAATCTGTTTTTCTGCCAGTGGATTTACAGGATACACAGTTTTGGAGACCAACGCACCGGCTCCGACCTGTAACAATTCCTTCCCCGTTTTACTACCGACCATGCGGAAAACTTCTTCTCCTTTCCCATTCACAAACAGCAAAGTAGGAAAAGCATTGATTTTGTACATATTCAAAATCACGGGACCCTCCCCCTTTTCCATATCTATTTTTACATTGATAAAATGCGTATTGAAATAATCCCCTACCTTTTTCAATGGGAAGATCTCCTTTTCCATTTTTTTACAAGGCTGGCACCATTCCGTGTAACAATCCACAAAGACTAGCTTCTTCTCCTGTTCAGCCAATGCCAGAATTTCTTTCCAATTGCCTGCTGTGAATTTTATGCCCTGAGCCTGGCTATTCCAGCTCAGGCCACAGAATATTCCTATGATCAACGATATACATTTCATATTTCTAACACTTATTACTCTTCAACATCATAATCATCTACGGCAACTTTTTCTATCATATCCACCGGTTTCCCTCCGAAACCTTTCAAATAATCCACAACAGTTCCGTCTTTTGCATTAATCCGGTAGACATCCCCATTGTATTTTTCCTGTCTGTCCGAAACAACTCCGATTAACAAATCCAGGTTATTGGCTGCCAGTTTCAACATGGTGATCCGGCAATTATCGGGTATTCCGCACTCGAAATCCAAAGAAGCAAATTTAAATTCCGGATCAGAGAGGTTCAGGACATACAGTTTATGCCCGCCGTCGGAATAATAAAGCCGATTTGTAGCCGGACTGATGACCATTCTGGAATCCGGAGACAAATGATGGTCCTTCAGTATCACCAGTGAATCCTGTCCTCTGATGTTTCCTGTATGCGAATGAGCCCTGACCAAAGCAGCCTTATTGGTTTCCGCATCATAGAACAGGGAAGAATAGCCATAAGATCCTCCGTTCATATTAAAGCCCCAACCCAACCAGGGGAGACCGATATGGGTCTTGGACATACGTACCATATCGTATTGATTTTCATCATAGGAAGGGATATCATAACTGTTATAAAAATAAAGGAAATGCCCCGAAATATTATCGTAAGTCAAAACCGCATTCCGGGTAGTCAGTGCCATAGGCGACAGTGCATAGTCGATCCTCTCCTGTTTTCCCTCCACATAGACCGGCTTCAGAGAAGCGGACATAAAACGGTTCTGCCGGCTCTGTTTGGGATAAATTCTGCCATCCTTACCGATAGCCGTTCCGAATTCTTCGATTGCATCTTCAAAACGGCAATATATCATATCGTACACCGGATTGGGTTCAGTAAATGAATTTTCATCAAAAACAGCCATTTCCTTACACAACACGGGGTCCAGCTGATGGGAAGAGGCGGAAGTATGTATAAAAATAACTCCTCCGTAATATCTCATACCAGCCTGCTCTAAACTCAAAGGAAGTCCCATCAAAGACTTATTGTTTTCCAATCTGAACATATCATGTACTATCTTTCGGGTCGGATTAGTCTGCGTATTGTAAAAGGAGATTTCGGGATGTTCTCCGCATTCACTCAGTAACATCAATCCTGTTGCATACATGGTACGGACGGCCACCTCAAAATCCTGAAAGAAACGCACACTGTCATTCGCAGGATCCGTGACTTCAAAACGGGCATCATATTTCTTTGCCTTTTCAGAAACCACATAATTCAGATCCCGGGTTTCTGCTATTTTCTTCTGATCCAAATACCAGGCATAAACCAGTTCCCGGTTCTGATCCAGACTATTTTTCATGGTCACCGGAATTTTCAGGGTATCCCAGCGTTCTATCTCATATTCCTGCTGAATGCCGGAAATACTCACCTCATTGATGGGATGATAATCATAGTTGCCCTTATCTTCGTAACAGGAAACCGATAGAATCACCATAACGAAGAGCAAAAAGAATATTTTTATACGATTCATAGACTGTCATTTTTTCATTAAACCATTATAATACCAACCGTTCCCCTGTAAAAGGGTCTATCACAACATGATCGTCAAACCACTCTTTGACAACATTCGCAACATACGTGCAATAGGGTGTGTTTCCATAAGGATCGATATCCTCACTACCATACACCTCTACCACCTTATCGTACTTCAAAGGATGGTAATCCCCCAGATACAGGCTGAAAGCCCACCACCATTCGGGTTCCAGCAGGTAAGCACTGAAATTCACCCGGATATCGGCATATTCCGTATAAGCGATTCCAAGATCGGCGGTCGGCTCAAGGCGTAACAACACGTTCCGGGCAAATACCTTTTCGAAAGCTTTTTTATTTAATACTAAAGGAAAAGAATCCACTCCGATGTTCCGGTGAAACGTATAGAGATCTTCCAGACGGTCAAAATCAACCCCTTCGACCCCGGAACTACTGTCGGCCACAGCCACCACTTTATAACTACGATCAATGTCCTTCCGAACTCCCATAATCTGTACTTTAATCCACAAGGTGTCTTTATCGTCATAAAGTTTTTTGCCGTGCAAAGAATAAACAATACTGTCTACCAGCAAATTGGTCTCTATACCCAGGCTATTTTCCTTTTTCGGATATTTGAAGTAAATTTTTCCATCATCCTTAAATTCATAAGCAGGATCCTGCTCACACGATTGTCCCAATATACAGGTGACGATCAGTCCTATCAAAACATATATTCTATTCATCATCATTCACTATTTATCGTTTTTCCAAATCTCAGATGTCCGGTCTCCGTATTTTATTTCATCCATGGGTAGAGGCCATACCAACACTTTATCTTCATCCGGAATGCCGATGCCCAGCGAAGCAATGACAGAGGTCTCCCCGATCAAACGTTTATAAGCAAAGAAAAATTGTCCGTCTCCCAGATATTCTTTGCGGTATTCCCCCAATACCTCTTTCAACACCTCTTCTCTTCCGGGCGAAGCAGACAAGCCGGAATGGATGTCCCGGGAAGGTAATATCTCTTCCAATAATTCATAGGCTTCTGCCGGATGGGCTTCCGCCGCAATATAATACATCTCGGGCAGGGTGATCATCCGGACTTTTTCCTTCGCATACTCCAGATCGGCATTGTGTTTTATCAAATAAGCAGATCCCCATGACGTTTTAAACCAGAATGTCTGACGGACATCTTTGGTTGCCTGTCCATAAATAGAACTTAATTTCTTAACCAACATTTTTTTAGGTCCGTACGACTCGTCAAAATTGGATTTATAGAAAGCATCTACCTGAGCAGAGTACAATCCGAAAATAAACTCATCGGTAAACAGGATATCCCTATACTTTGTCTGGTCGCCGCTCACCTGAAGATGTTCTTCCTGTATGGGCCTGAATTTACCGCTACGGATCACCTCCATAGCATAACCGTAAGCCTTTTCCAGGTCGTCTGCCGTCCCCAATGTCAAATGCACCCGAGCCAAAGTACCAAGCACTGCGTAATAATTCATACGGTATTTCCGGTCCTTCAAAAAACCGGTGACATAATAACTGTCGTTTTTATCAGTGACATTATCCGATTCATCCGTCTTTTCACCTTTGCCCAACCATTCCGGAGCATTAGTGCGTATCACATCATTTGCCAGCAACTGTTTTGCCTCGGTCAGGTCCTGCAAAATCTGACGGTATACTTCAGCCACCGTCAACTGGGAATCTATTTCAGGTGAAAAAATCTTCCGGTAAGGAATAGAAAGGTAATCGGGATTCTTTTTCACATCGGGAGCAAATATTCTTACCAGATCAAAATGCATATAGGCCCTTAAAGCCAGAGCTTCTCCCCGCAAATAATCGTAATTGAAGCAAATCTCCCGGGCCTCCGGTTTGTCCAGAAACTTCAACAGGTTATTCGTCAAGCCGATACAGTAATACAAACGCATCCAAAGCGGATCCGTTACTGCCGTACACTGGGGATGTTCATATTCAAAGGTCTGATATCTGCCATACGGACATTCCGCGATATCGTAATAATTATAAAACTGAGCAGTCATATCCAAGGCCGTCTGCCATGTACCTCCATACAGGTCGGTCTTTCCCATATTCACATACACCCCATACAAAGCATCCATGAATCCCTGTTCATTCGTGAACATGTCGTCCTCATTCACTTCGGTTTCAGGCTTCACATCCAGCCAATTGTCGCATCCGGACAACAAAAGAGCGAAAAGGAGCATCCATATTTCTCTATATTTTTTCATATCCATTGTATTTCATTTTTTTAATCCTGTTACAAATTAGCAGCCAGAGAAAAAGTAAACTGCCGGGCAAAGGGATAGGCCAATCCCCTCTCTTCTTTCACTGAAGAGAAACGGGCTAAATCTCCCATATTAAAGTTAAAACGCAAACCGCTGAGTCCGATCTTCCGGCAAGCTTCCCGCTTCATCTCATAACCCACAGACAAACTACTGATCTGCAAATAATTATAATCCTGAACGAAACGGGTAGTCAGATTGGATACATTTTCCTGTAAAGCAATATTTTTAAAGAATGTCCGGTCACCCGGTTTCTTCCAACGGTCATACAATACCCGGCGATCACAGTTACTGTTCGGATCCACCCCTTCCACACGCGAAGCCAAAGTTTCGTTATAGGTCTGCCCGCCATATTGGAAGTTAAAAGACATATTCAGACTGATCCCTTTAAAGGTAAGGAATGAATTCAGGGTTCCCCGGAATTTTGGATCGGTTGTTCCGCATACCACTTTATCATTGTAATCCCAGATGGTTGTCAGCCGTCCGTCCTTTTTCAAAAATACCTCTTTACCAGTCTCCGGATCGATTCCCAGCGAAGGTACGGCTTTGAGCGCATCCAGGGATTCCCCTTCTTCATAAAGAGGAACGGGTTTTTTAGTCTCGTTTTTATTATTCTCCTCATTCATCGCCCCCAATTTATCAGAGATCTTTTTGATTTTATTCTTACTGTCACTGGTACCGAATGCCAGGGACCAATATAAATCCTTCTCAGCATTGCGAAAAATCTGTGTCCGGAGGTTCAAAGACCAACCTTTATTCTCCATCTCCCCGAAATTTTCCTTATAATTCACAAAACCCAAAGATGGAGGAAGACTGATATCCATCAACACATCTTTTGTATACTCGTGGAAATACTCTCCGGTAAGTGAAAACCGGCCTTCCCAGAAATCCAGGTCACATCCCAGATTGAACGTCAGTTTCCGTTGCCATTTCAAACCTTCATTTCCCAAAGCAATGATATCGGCTCCGATTCCATGCATGTAAATATTATCCGAAGAATATGAGTAGGTTGTCTGTGCCTGATAAGGTGAAAAAGTAACATTCCCGGTATACCCGGCAGAACTCCGGATTTTTGCCTGTGTTAACCAGGAAGGGGCTCCCCAGAACTTTTCATTGTGGATATTCCATCCGATTCCTGCCGACCAGAAAGGAGCAAAACGATTGTTCTTGCCAAACTTGGAAGAACCATCCGTACGATAAGAAATATCGAATAGATAACGGTTGTCATAAGCATAACTGGCATTCCCGAAAAATCCGATCAAACGATCCTGAGCAACAGCCCCTTTTGGCTTAGACCCCTCCCTGTATTGTAAGGCAAAATCCAGATTTGTCAGTTTATCACTCAGGAAACCGGTAGCGGAAAAGCTCTTATTATCTTCTTTATTATCCTGCATATTGACTCCCAACACCAGTGTCAACATGTGTTTTCCAATGGTTTTCCAACCGTTCAGCACCATATTCCCATCCAGAGAGTGGGTTATACCTGCACTATAATCATAGGACCCCTTGTCTTTATCGTCTCTTTTATCTTCAAATGAACTGGACTTCGGAGAAATAAAAACATCACTGTTGGTATTGCCGTAAGTATAGGCAAAACGTCCTGTCAGACGCAGTCCTTCGATAATAAACCACTCAAAATCGAAATTTTCATTAAAAGAGGTGTTTTTACTTTTATTGATATTATTCAAGGTTGCATCAAAGACCGGATTAGCCTTACCGTTCGACAGGCGCTTGATGCAACGTCCCATATCGTCGTATGCCCTCTCATAAGGATTGACCGTTGTATACTGGCTGAAACTTCCGTAAGGAGATTCCTCGGTCGTATTTTGGTTAACCGATAGCATATTCCCGATACGTAATTTAGAACTGACGGTATAATTCCAGGTAAAACTAAGACCTAAACGATCCCGTTTCGATCCTTTCATCACCCCCGGATTACTGCCATAACTGATATTAATACCATAACGGGAACTTTCATTACCGCCTCCCAGATACAAGGAGTGAGTATGCTTGAAGGCTGTACGCAAAGGTTTCGACAACCAATAGGTATTTACTCCCCTCAGTACCTCTTTATGCCGGGATTCGTACAAACGGTCCAGCTTCATCTGGTTGGCGACAACCCCGTCTTTGTCTTTATACACCCCTGCCAAACGTTCAAACTCCAGTTTTTCTTGGGCATTCAGCAAATCATAATCGGTCAGATCAGGAATTTCAACCGTTGCATTAAAATTATAACTGGCAGTCAGTTTACCCTTTTCAGGCATTTTGGTTTCAATCACAATCACTCCGTTAGCCGCCCGTGAACCATAAATCGCAGTTGCCGAAGCATCCTTCAATATGGTGATTTGTTTGATACGTTCGATATCAAGGTCGAAAACCTTCTGCATATCCACTTCATACCCATCCATGATAAACAATGGATTGTTGGATTTTCCTTCAAAACTCGATTTTCCGCGAATCAATATTTCCGGTATTTTATTGGGATCAGAACCTGCCTCATTGTTTTCCACAATCTGCAAGGAAGGTTCGTAAGCCTGGAGGGCCTTAAATATATTGGTCGGACTGATTTTTTTCAATTCTTCAGCTTGTACAGTCACAGCAGAACCGGTATATGAACTCTTGGTTTTAGTAAAATATCCGGTCACCACCACTTCATCCATTTTCTGGGCCTCTTCCTCCAATACAATATTCAGAACTTCCTGCTCTCCCGGTTTTATGACCAGTGTTTTGTAACCTACAAAAGAAACAACCAAAGACAAGTCCTTTACCTCCCCTATTTCTATTTTAAAATTACCATCCACATCAGAAGTCACACCCACCTGGGTGTCTTTGATACGGATTGTTGCCCCTGGCAACGGATTTCCATCTTTATCCTTCACCGTACCGGAAACAGCCCAGCTTGTCTGAACCTGAGGTACTGTTCTTTCCCGTGGAGATACCACAATCACATTATCCAGTATGGTATATTTCAAAGCGATACCAGTGAATACCTTATCCAGAATTTCTGTCACTGTCGCATTTCTCAGTGAGACATCCACCTGAATTCCTTTTACTTCCTTATCGTTATACAACAATTGCAAATCGGTTTTCTCACTAATCTCAGTCAACACCTCGATAATACTGGCATTTTTCTTTTCCAGACTCAGCTTTACATTTTGTGAATAAGTACCAGCTGACACAGAGAAAAAAAAGACAAAGAGAAAAAAGGCTGTTAATTTCATGATTAGTACAATTTTCCTCAGACCAGGCAGTTTGCCTGACCTCCCATTTCGTTTTTTTTTCATAACTTTGTTTTGATTTAATCGTTTGTATTAAATTGATTTGAATGCAGAAGGTGGTAGTGACACCTTCTGTATTTTTTATCGAATAGCTTCGACTACCACTGTCTGCCCCTTCTGGGTGAAACGGATAGAGGTAGTCATTTCCAGCATTTTTAAAACCTTGGATAATTCTGTATATTTAGGTATACTCCCGGTAAACAATTCCGCTTTGAGGGACTCTCCGGCAAAAAAGAATTGCACATCATACCAGCGTTCCAGTTTCCGGGTCACCGTTTCCAGATTTTCACTGGCAAATACAAAGCGGTCACGAATCCAGGAGCAATACAGATTGGCATTTACTTTCCGGACTATAAATTGTTGTCCGTCAAAAACCGCCTGTTCTCCAGGGATTAGCATTTCCTGATTGGTACCTTCTGTAACAAGTACACTTCCATTCAATAAAGTTGTATAAATACAGGACTCGTCCGGATAAGCCATGACATTGAAAGAGGTGCCCAACACTTTGACTTCCTGTTTCCCCAGATCGACAATGAAGGGGATTTCTTTATCTTCCGTCACCTGAAAATAAGCTTCACCCTTTAATTTTACTTTTCTTTCAAGACCGGAAAATTGTACCGGAAAACTAAACTCTGAAGCACTGTTCAGCCACACCTGAGTGCCATCGTCCAATATGAGCTTATACTCACCACCCTGAGGGATACGTATGGTATGCCAGCAGTCGGGCCGCCGGGCCCCGGAAGAATCTGTCCGATAAACCAGATTTCCCTGAGCATTAATATTCAGCAGTCCGCTTTTACCCACTAGCAGGCAAGTATCCTTGATTCCGTTCAATACAATCTGTTCTCCACTCTCTGCGACCAGAACTGCCTGATTACGCATTCCTCTGTCCAAAACAACTGTCCTTAACGGCTCCGGCTCATTGGATTGAAACCACAGGAAAGTGGCTCCTCCGGTCAATAAAAGTGTCAGGACTGCAGCATAAACAAGCCTGCGACGCAATTGTAAACGTCCGGACTTGATTTCCAACCGACGTTCCAATTTTTTCCACTGCACTGAAGTATGAAAAGAGGTATAAAGCCGTAAGGATTGAGACAATCGTTCTTTCTTGACATAATTCTCAAACCAAGCCCGGTTCCTGACATCCTGTTCCAGCCATTCTTCCAATTGCCGTTTCTCCTCCTCCTTCATCCCACCATTTAGAAAAGCCATTACCCATTGACAAATTTTCTCACTTTGCTCCATAATTGTTCCATTTTATATCTGGAACGTATGGATTTTGCAAAAAGGTGACAAGGAATTGAAAAATATATTAAAATATATTAGAGCGACAGGCTTAAAGGCCAGGAAAGAAAACACCTGCAAATACAAAAAGTTCTCCCAAACGGGTTTTCAAAAAAAGTTTGGCACGTTGTTTTTGAGTTTTTACCGTATTGATGGAAATATGAAGTAATTCAGCGATCTCTTTTTCTTCTTTCTCCTGCAAATAAGCCAGACAGAAAATTTCCCTGCACCGGTCCGGTAATTCATTGACAGCCCTGAATAGCTCTGCCGTTACCTCTGCCTCTATCTGCTGGAGTAAAAAACAATCCTGCTCGTACTGAATTTTGGGGGCTACTTTATCCTTGTTCCGTTCCCGGCATTCCTGAGCCCTGAAATAATCGATACAACGATTCTGTACACTGTTGAATAAAAAAGTTTTTATCGCTTTCTCATTAGGAAAAGCCGATAAATCCCTATCCCAGAAAGCGAGAAACACATCCTGTACCAAATCTTCTGCCAAATCCGGATCCTTAACGATTCGGGAAGCAAAAAAACATAAAGGTTTATGCCAGGTATGAAACACCTGTTTGAAGGCCTCCTTTTTTACCCGCAACAACGGATTTTCGGATTGATATGACATAATACCCAAACTTTATATTTTCAAAAATAGACAAAAAAGTGCAAACGCCAAAACGCTTGCACTTTTGTCTATTCTGGAATTTCAGCAATATGCTTTTACTTCACTTCCCAGGTATCTCCACTGTTCAACAGGTCTTCCATACAGTGAATTTTGGATACTTTTTTTACCTCAGTGATCTGATCCTCCAAGGCCTGATCATAAGTATGAGCTTCTACATCACGGATAATACCAAAAGCAACCGGGAATTCGGGAGCTTTCATATTCACCAGCATCCAGTGCAGGAAAGGATTGGGATTATGAGCATCATGTACAAGAATATCTTTTTCAGTTATTCCGTTTTTACCGATTTCAACCACTTGCAGTTCTCCGGTTTTAGCCAATATCAAACCTTTGTCTTTATTTTTACCAAAGATCATCGGCTCTCCGTGTTTCAGCACAATCTGACGTTCTTCTTTCAGTTCTTTGTCTGTAATGGCTGAATGTGCTCCATCTGCAAAAATAACGCAATTCTGAAGTACTTCCACAACAGAAGTTCCCTCGTGTTTTACAGCCTCTTTCAGAATGTCAGCAGTCAAAGCAACACTGGTATCAATAGAACGGGCAAAGAATTTCCCCTGAGCCCCAATGCAAAGCTCTCCCGGATTAAACGGATGTTCGATTGTCCCGTAGGGAGAAGTTTTGGTTTTGGTACCCAACTTGGTGGTCGGAGAATACTGTCCTTTAGTCAATCCGTAAATTTCATTATTGAAAAGCAGAATGGTAATGTCCACATTCCGGCGGATTGCATGAATAAAATGGTTACCACCGATAGCCAGTGCATCACCGTCACCGGAGATTTGCAGGATATTCAGTTTCCGGTTTGCGTTTTTAGCACCGGAAGCAATAGCTGCAGCGCGTCCGTGAATGGTATGGAAACCATAAGTATTCATATAATACGGAAAACGGGATGAGCAACCGATACCGGAAATCACAGCCCAGGATTCTCTTGGATATCCCAGTTCAGCCATAGCTTTCTGCACGGAATTGATTATACCGTGGTCACCGCAACCGGGACACCATCTTATCTCCTGGTCGCTTTTAAAATCTTTCGGAGTATATTTTAATTCTTCCATAACTTCGTTAATCATTCATCAATTTGTTGATTTTTTCTTTCAATTCAACCACTGTAAATGGTAATCCGGCCACTTTATTGATTTGTGCATACTGGAATTCAGGGAATTTACTGATCAGGTATTTAGCAAATTGACCCAGGTTCAGTTCACAAACGACAATCTTCTTGAAACGGGACAATACCTCTCTGGTATTTTCCGGCAGCGGATTGATGTAATTGAAATGAGCCAAGCTCACGTCTTTGCCTTCAGCACGTAATTCTTTCACTGTAGAATACAGGTGGCCATATGTCCCACCCCATCCGACAACCAAGATTTCTCCGCCTTCCTGGCTTCCGTATACTTCCTGGGCAGGAATATCTTTTGCAATACGTGCAACTTTCTCTTCCCGGAGGTCAGTCATCACCTGATGATTTTCAGGAACATAACTGATAGTTCCGGTAATGTTCATTTTTTCCAAACCGCCGATACGGTGTTCCAAACCTTTGGTTCCTGGTAAAGCCCAGGTTCTCGCCAATGTTTCCGGATCACGGGCATATGGCTTATAATCATCACCTTCTTTAGCTATCCGCAACTTAATTTCCGGCAATTTGGCCATAGAAGGAATTAACCACGGCTGTGCACCATTAGCCAGGAATCCGTCCGTCAGCAACACAACCGGAGTCATATGTTCCAAAGCTATTTTACCGGCAATGAAAGCATAATCGAAACAGTTTCCGGAAGTACTTGCAGCAATCACCGGCATTGGACACTCTCCGTTACGTCCATACAGCGCCTGTAATAAATCGGATTGTTCGGTTTTAGTAGGTAGCC
>CAJMQA010000009.1 GCA_905215395.1 uncultured bacterium
TTTTATTGCAACCAATCACACAACCGGAGGTAATTCAGGTAGCCCGGTATTAAATGCAGAAGGACATCTGATTGGTCTGAACTTCGACCGTGCCTGGGACGGAGTGATGTCAGACATCCAATATGATCCGGAAATCTGCCGGAACATCTCTGTAGATATCCGTTACGTACTCTTTATCATAGATAAGTTGGCGGGAGCACAGAATCTCATCGATGAAATGGAAATTATCCGATAATAAAAAAAGGAGAATTGAATGGGTTTTCAATTCTCCTTTTTTCTTTATTTGACGCGTTTCTCAATGAGATCCCAGTTGACAATCTTCCAGAAATTTTCAATATTTTTGGCTCTTGCATTTTGGGTATCCAGATAATAAGCATGTTCCCATACGTCCATGGTCAATAATGGATATTTATTGTTCTTCAATGGATTTTCTGCATTAGGGGCAGGAAGGATTTCCAGCTTTTCCCCATCCTGTATCAACCACACCCAACCTGATCCAAATAGGGAGATTCCGGTTTGAGTAAACTTAGCCTTGAAATCTTCAAAACTCCCGAAATTCCGGTTAATCAATTCCAGAACTTTACCATGGGGAGTTTCGTTCCCGGCCTTATGGAGAGCTTCAAAATAGAAATAATGGTTAAATACCTGGGCAGCATTGTTGAACAAACCGCCAGAAGCTTTTTTCACGATCTCATGTATAGGCTGATCATCAAACTCTGTACCGGCTTTTAGTTTATTGGTATTCTCAATATAGGCTGCCAGATGTTTCCCGTAGTGATATTGAATGGTTTTCTCACTGATATAGGGAGCCAAAGCATTTTCTGCATACGGTAGGGGATGTAAAGTAAATTTATTGTCTTTATCTTTGGTATTTACCTCTTTGCAGGAAAGAAGACCGCAATTACAAGATTCTGTGTTCATGATAAAAAATTTGATGGTTTATTAATAGTTTTTTATACGGATTTCTCCGTATAAAGTTATATTTTTAATAGAGAATATTCAAACTCCTGAATCGTACTTTTGAATTATCATTTTTAGCGTTCCGGAGTTTATGGTCTTCTGAACGGGTTCCCGTCTACGGTTTTGTATGCCCGCCTTTCACTGACCTCCTATACTCTCACACGAGGGCTTTCCCACAGGACGTCGGTCGGGCGTTCAGGCAGGCGAACAAAATACGCAGACTACCACCATGTTCTTCAGGCCATAAACTCCTTCACTGTCAGACTCAGATCACTTTTTATGTTGCACTAACGGAGGTTTGGGAGATAAAGCAGAGAGGATCATAAAACGCTGAGGACGAGTGTCTGTGTTAGTTTTTCTGAACGGCCATCAGGAGGATGTCTGAGGGCGATAGCCCGAGTTACTCCTGATAGTGACAGAAAAGCTTACACGACCGTTACGAAGCGACCGGTCCGATAGCTTTATCCCCCAAACCGGACAAAAGAAACCTACTATTACTTTGTCCGGCCCACGACAAAACCAATTTCCAGTTTTCTGGTATTTTCCAGAATTCCGGAAATCTGTTTTTTAATATCATTGATGATTGCTTTCTGAGCTGCTTCCGGAAGTTGGCTGATATCAATCCCCATCATAGAAACAATTGTCGGGATAATTTTGTCTCCCATCATGGAGTAAAGTACGCTGACGTAGGCTTTATCAAAGTAAACAGTCATTTTATTTCCATGCAGGGAGTAATTAAAACTAACCGGAGGGATCATAGCAGCAGCAGCTCCGGCAAGTTCTGCCAGGTCATCTTTGTTTAGAGTGATCTGAAGAATATCTGCCGACTGTTTATATTCTGCACGCAGGGAGTCCTCTTGGCCGCTTTGATAAACCATACGGATCGATAATTGATTGTCCGGTAGAATCGTAAGTCCTTTGAAATAATCACCCATTTTTTCATTGGCCATCCTCAGGAAAGCTGCTTTCAGATCTTTAACAGCCCAGTTTTTTTTCTGTCCTTTCATCATGACAATGCTAACACTGTCAGAAGCATATTCAAGTTCAAAATGAGGCTTTTCGTAATTCCAATTTCCGGTAATATCACTGCTATTATTCTCTTTATCATTACAAGAGATAAAACTACAACTGATCCATGCGATCATTATAAAATAGATAAAATTTCTCATATACTCATTATTTAGGGGATGATTTAAATTTTAAAAGTAACAGACGCACCAAAGCGGGCGGGGGCTCCGGATTGTCCCATATTATAGTATTGTTCCAGTTTTTTTCCGACCGGATTATTCAGCATGTAAGTGAAGAAAGATTTATCCAGTATATTCTTACCCCATACTTTGAAATCCACATGTTTACCGGAAACAGAAAAATCCATATTCCACAGGAAATAGGGGGCTTGATTTAAAGTGTTGTCTTCATCGAAATACTGCTTTCCGAATCCCGTTACTGTTGTGGAAGCTGTGAAAGAACGGAACCAGGATAGTTTCACCGGTTTGTGATAAATAAGACCGGTATTTCCTGTAAATTCCGGGGCCATTACCACACGGTTACCTTTATGGTCCGGATTCAGGTTATGATAATACCTGGCATGACTATATCCGGCCGATAACAGGTAAGTCAGGTGGGGCATAATCTCCCAGTGCATATCCATTTCCCCGCCATAACTGCGGGCATCCCCGGCATTCTTGATACCAGGTCCCATCATTCCCATAACAAATATCTGCTGATCTTTCCAATCAATATAAAAACAGGCGGCATCCAGACTGAATTTGTGATCCGGACTGAAATATTTCAGTCCCAACTCATAATTCCATAATTTTTCCTCTGCATATCCCAGATCTACTAATTGTGAACTCATCTCGTTTACAATAATGTTGTATCCTCCGGCTTTATATCCTTTAGAAATACTGAGATAGAGGGAAAGGTTGTCGTTCCATCTTTGCAATAATGAAAATTTAGGTAACCAGGCTTTGAATCCCTTATTTTCATTGGTTTTGTGGTATTTTTCGTATTGTGAAAATCCGGAGTAAAGCAAGCTATCCCTATAATCCAGTTCCGATTTTTCATAATCATAACGCAATCCTGCAGTCAATGCCATGCCTGGCCACAACTCTTTCACTGTTAGCTGACCATATCCGGCAATCCCCCAGGTCAGGGTATTATTAAAGTATTTTGCCTTGTCCAGATCCATGGGTAAAAGATAAGCCTTATCCTTTCCGAAAGTGGCTAGGTATTTGTTGGTTAAATCCTTGTAAAACCCGAAGATACCTATTGTCCAGTCCAGAGATTTGTTTCCGGCAGATTGTAAATTCAATTCTTGGGTAATCAGATCCTGACGTGATTTCTTGTTATTGTCAAACACGTCCCGATAGGTGAAATCTGCATCCAGTATTTGTTTGTCTTTCGTCCAGGAATAAGACGTGACAGACTGAAAATTCATTTTGTTGCCGGATTTCTTCAGATTCAGATATGCAGAAGTCAGATCTCTGCTATAGGATGAAGGGGTATTATAATTGACCGTATAGCGGTCTGATTTCAGGGAGTCTATTGACTGATAAGCATATCCGCCATCAAAAGAATGGTTGAAATTTACACCAAAATTCAATTTCAGATCATTGGCAGCATAAATACTTCCCTGATAACGGATATTGTAAGAATCAGAAGGATTGGACTTTCGGTTATTCTCATAACGGTTGCGGAAATATCCCCGGGATTTGTTATAAGAAAAAGAAAGCTTGTTATATAACATTTTTAATGGCAAATTCACAACCATCTGATAGCTTTGAGATTCATAACTGGCATATCCGGCCTTTACCTGTAAAGCAAAGGTATTGCCAGGGGCATTGGTATTGATATTGATCAGCCCGTTAATACTATTCCGTCCGTACAAAGTTGTCTGAGGTCCGCGTAGCACTTCGATTTGCCGGATATCGTATAGCTCAAAAATAAAAGCATTTTTGTCAAATACCGGAACTCCGTCAACATACAATCCTACGGGAGGAGTTCCTGATACTGTCCCGATCCCCCTGATATAAAGCGGAGTAGATAATTTCAGACCTCCTTCTTGCATATAAAAATTGGGGACAATACCTGAGATATTCCGTAAATCCGGATTATTTTCTCCGGGTATAGAACGGGAACTGATGACAGTCAAAGCAGAGGGAATATTCACTGGATTTAATTCCCGTTTTTCTGCAGTAACTACAACTTCCTGTAATTCGCGGACTGTCGTATAAGTAGAATCATTTGCCGGCAAGACAACAGCACTTGGTTGTGCATAGGCATGACAGCACACAAATGCTAAAATTGCGCTGATTGTTAGACGCATAAAATAATAATTTTAAATGAATACTGATTTTAGATTTATTCTGTCACCCGACGATGACGTCAAATCAGTGTACGGGAGGAGCTCTGAGTTGCTGTTCCGAGAGGACAAAAGAAGAACCGGGAATAAGTTGGTAAATTATATATTCTGTACGATCTGTAAAGATCGGATATTCAGAGTAGACTGGTTTTATTACAGTTTTTTGTTTCCGGATAGAATAAACATAAGTAGTATCCGATGAGTAACGGCTGATATTCTGCTCATACACCCGGGTCTCCGGAACTAAAACAGATATTTCCGGATTTCCTGTAGTACCTTTGAAGTAGAAACAAACTACCAAAAAGGCCGGAACTAGCAGGTAAATCAATAAATGTGCAGATATTCCAACCAAAAACATGTTCCAAAGTTAAGAATTATATAAAGAAAGAAAATCAAAACAGACATTTATTTTTACAAAAATAGAGAAACAGTAAAAAATGAATTTATTCTTTTGTTTTTTCAAAAAAAAGATATAAATTTGTACTAATTATAAAATTGTAATAATTACAAATGGATGTCAATTCAACAGCACGGAATTACCTTTTAAATTATGGTATAAAGCCTTCGATACAGCGGATGGCTATTGTAGAATATATGATGGAGCATAGAATCCATCCGACTGCTGATGAAATTTACAATGCGCTTTATATAAAAGTACCTACCTTATCCAAAACAACAGTTTATAATACTTTGAAATTGTTTACAGAGCAAGGGGCAGTACTTGCACTGGTTATTGACGATAAAAATGTAAGATTTGATATAGATACTTCTGTTCATGCTCATTTCCAATGTAACTATTGTAATAAAATCTTCGATATTCCGCTAAAGGATTATGAATTGTTGCAAGTAAAACAAATCGGAGAACTGGTAATAACAGAATCACATTTATATTATAAAGGTTATTGTAAAACGTGTAAAAATAAAATCGTAGGGTAATCCCTGAATAATATGAATCAATAAAACTAAAGAATTATGAAAAAGTTTATTTGTACTGTGTGTGGCTATGTACATGAAGGAGAGGAAGCTCCGGAATTTTGTCCTCAATGTAAAGTACCGAGAAATAAATTTAAAGAATTGGTAGAGACAGAAGGAGCCCTGACTTTTGCTGATGAACATGTGATTGGTGTAGCCAAAGGTGTTGACGCAGAAGTTCTGGACGGTTTGAAAGCCCATTTTATGGGAGAATGTACCGAAGTAGGAATGTATCTGGCGATGAGCCGTCAGGCAGACCGGGAAGGTTATCCCGAGGTGGCTGAAGCTTTCAAACGCTATGCTTGGGAAGAAGCCGAACATGCATCTAAATTCTGTGAATTATTGGGTGAATGTGTTTGGGATACAGAAACCAATCTGAAAAAGAGAATGGAAGCAGAAGCAGGTGCCTGTGAGGATAAAAAACGGATTGCCACTCTGGCTAAGAAATTGAATCTGGATGCCATACATGACACAGTACATGAAATGTGCAAAGACGAAGCCCGTCACGGAAAAGGCTTTGAAGGGCTGTACAACCGGTATTTTAAAAAATAAAAAACAGCAGTTTTGCCCGGAAAGAAATTTCCGGGCAGATTTATTTTATAACCTGACGATACTTAAATCGTATTATATAGAAAACTTAAAAATAATAGGATGAAAAGGATCGTTTTACTTCGCCACGGAGAAAGTCTGTGGAATAAAGAGAATAAATTTACGGGTTGGACGGATGTGGATCTTTCTGAAAAAGGAGTACAAGAAGCCATAAAAGCTGGGGATTTACTGAAAGAAAAAGGCTTCTTTTTTGATAAAGCCTATACTTCTTATTTGAAACGAGCCATAAAAACGTTGAATTATGTGCTCGACCGTATGGATCAGGACTGGATTCCGGTGGAGAAGAGCTGGCGTTTGAATGAAAAGCATTACGGAGCTCTGCAAGGGCTGAATAAAAGCGAAACAGCGGCTCAATTCGGAGATGAACAGGTACTTATCTGGAGAAGAAGTTATGATACCCCATCCCCGGCCTTGTCTCCGGAAGATCCGCGTAATCCTAAATTTGACCCCCGCTATAGAGATATCCCTCCTGCATTACTTCCCGAAACTGAATCTTTGAAAGATACGGTGGAACGGATTTTACCTTACTGGAAAAAAGAGATTTTCCCTTCCCTAAACGTCAGCAATCAGATTTTAGTGACAGCTCACGGCAATAGCCTAAGAGGAATTATCAAATATTTGAAAAACATTCCGGACGATAAAATTATTGGATTAAATCTCCCCACGGCCGTGCCTTATGTTTTTGACTTTGACGACGATCTTCATCTGGTCAATGACTATTTTCTGGGCGATCCCGAAGATATAAAAAAATTAATGGAAGCAGTTGCTAACCAAGGGAAAAAAGGGGGATAGGGCAAAAAATAAGGGTGGAGAAGAGTGGCCGGAATACTCTTCTCCGCTTTTTCTATGCCAGCTCAATACTAGTATCCAGATATACATCCTGTATAGCATGTAATAGCTGTACTCCTTCCGCCATACTTTTCTGGAAAGCTTTCCGTCCGGAAATCAGACCCATTCCGCCTGCTCTTTTATTCACTACCGCAGTAATAACAGCTTCCTGTAGATCTCCGCTGCCTTTGGATTCCCCTCCGGAATTGATCAGTCCGACACGGCCCATATAACAATTGGCTACCTGATAACGGCAAAGATCAATGGGATGTCCGGAAGTCAACTGGGTATACATGCGTTCATCTGTTTTTGCAAAGTTCAGACGGGAGAATCCACCATTATTCATAGGTAATTTTTGTTTGATGATATCCGCTTCAATTGTCACGCCCAAGTGATTGGCTTGTCCCGTTAAGTCGGCAGCAGCGTGATAGTCGGTTCCGTCTTTTTTAAAAGCCGGATTACGCAGATAACACCACAAAATAGTGATCATCCCCAGTTCGTGTGCATAGCTGAAACACTTCGCAATCTCTGTCAGTTGACGGTGACTTTCCGGTGAACCAAAATAAATGGTCGCACCGATTCCGATAGCTCCCATATTCCAGGCTTCTTTGACTGTCCCAAACAGAATCTGATCGTATGTATTCGGGTAACTCAGTAACTCATTGTGATTGATCTTTACAATAAAAGGTATTTTATGGGCATATTTACGGGCAACACTTCCCATCACTCCGAAAGTCGAAACCACACCATTACAACCACCTTCTATGGCCAGCCGGATAATATTTTCCGAATCAAAATAGATCGGATTAGGAGCAAAAGATGCACCGGCAGTATGTTCGATGCCCTGATCTACAGGGAGAATGGAAACATAACCGGTTCCGGATAACCGTCCATGATTTAATAATACACTCATGCTTTTTAAAGTAGGAATATTACGGTCAGAATAACTCCAGATCTGATCTATGACATCAGGAGAAGGAGCATGGAGCAGCGATTTCTCAATGGTTTTACACTGATGTCCCAAATAATATTCTTCTTGATCTCCAAGGATATCCTTGATTTTTGTCAGGTTTCTCATAAGCAAATTTTTTAAGTAATGCTTATGTGTACGACCTCCTGATAAAAGAGTTACCTTTTTACATAGATGGAAAATATTGCAGGTCGTTTCTGTATGTCTGGTTTCTGCTTTTTCCACTCTTGTATTGTCATTGTCCTGATGTATTCATTTTCAGTAGTAATATCACATGCTATCGAAAGTAATGTTTGAGATTGTAACAGCTGTAATAATTCATCAAATAACTTCTGATTCCGATAGGGAGTTTCGATGAAAATCTGAGTACGGTTTTCCTGGGCGGACTGTTTCTCAAAATTTTTGATAGCCTTGCTGCGTTCATTTTCCTTTATAGGCAGATAACCATTAAAAGAAAAATTTTGTCCGTTGAGGCCGGAAGCAATCAATGCCAACAGGATGGAGGAGGGGCCAACCAAAGGAACTACCTGAAATCCTTTTTGATGAGCAAGGGCAACCAGTTCAGCGCCAGGGTCAGCAATTCCCGGACAACCGGCTTCCGAAATAATTCCGACATCGTTTTGTTCCAGATAAGGCAAACAATCACCTATGGCTTTCCGGCCGGAATGTTCATTCAATTCCAGAAAAGTTACTTCGTCAACATTTATACTTTTATCTATTTTTTTTAAGAAACGCCGTGTGTTTTTTGGATTTTCACTAGCGAATATCCTTATCTTTTTTATCAACTTTATAACTTCGGAAGGGATAACTCCCCAAACATCAGTTTCACCTAAAGTATTCGGTATCAAAAACAATTTTCCCATCTTCACGAAATTAAAACTATCTGGTATTTACAGCCCTTACTGAATAACTTTTTTCCGCCCAAAGGTAACATCAATTTTGCAATATATGCTATCTTTGTGAATACAATTTGATACTGTATGAAATTAACTATTTTAGGAAGCGGAACTTCACAGGGCATTCCAGTCATTGCCTGTAGTTGTCCGGTATGCCATTCGGCAGACAAGCATGATAAACGGTTGAGATCCTCTGCTATGCTGGATATTAAAGGAAAAAAAATCATTATAGATGCCGGACCTGATTTCCGTTATCAAATGCTCCGGAATGAAGTTCAGGATATTCGTGCTATTTTACTGACTCACGGACATAAAGATCATGTCGGCGGATTGGATGACGTCCGGGCTTTCAACTGGGTGAAACAAGGAGCTGTAGATGTTTATGGGAACGAAGGTACCAAAGAAGTTGTGTATAAAGATTTTTCTTATGCCTTTGCAGCTTTCCGGTATCCTGGTGTGCCGGAAATAAACTATCACATTATCGGTAAGGAACCTTTCTATATTGATGACATCAAAGTCGTTCCCATACCTGTCTTACATTATAAAATGCCTGTATTGGGTTTCAGGATAGGTAAATTTGCTTATGTTACCGATGCCAAAACAATACCGGAGCCTTCCATGGAACGGCTGAAAGGGGTTGAATATCTTGTCATTAATGCCCTTCGCAAAGAAATCCATATGTCGCATTTCAATCTGGAAGAAGCTTTAGATATCATAGAACAATTAAAACCCAAATGTGCTTTACTGACACATATCGGACATCAGATGGGATTAGCCGCAGAAGTGAGCCGGGAATTACCGGAAAATGTGAGATTGGCTCAGGATAACTTTGAACTGGATATCCCTGATCAGTAAAAGTTCAGGGATGGTTTATGAAAAGAGTTTCAGTTGAAAAAGAAGGGTAAATTTCTTTTTATAACAGTTGAATTTATTACATTTGTGTGATTTTTATAGAAAAGAGGGAAAAATGTGTAATTTTTCCTATTATGTTTTTGATTAACAGTAATTTAAATATAGATGGAAAACGGCGGAGAAAAAATTATTAAAATCAACATCGAAGAGGAAATGAAATCGTCGTACATTGATTATTCAATGTCGGTGATTGTGTCGCGGGCTTTACCAGACGTACGTGACGGCTTGAAACCTGTACACAGAAGGGTGTTGTACGGAATGGACGAATTAGGATTAACATCCGGAAAACCATATAAAAAGTCTGCGAGAATTGTTGGTGAAGTACTGGGAAAATATCACCCGCATGGGGATAGTTCTGTATATATGGCAATGGTTCGTATGGCCCAGGAATGGTCGTTACGTTATCCATTGGTGGACGGTCAGGGAAACTTTGGTTCTGTGGATGGGGATAGTCCGGCTGCCATGCGTTATACCGAGGCCCGTATGGCCAAAATTACAGAGGATATGTTGGTCGATCTGGATAAGGATACCGTGGATATGACCGACAACTTCGACGGTTCTTTAAAAGAACCGAGCGTTCTGCCGACCCGGATACCTTATTTATTGGTGAACGGAGCTTCCGGTATTGCTGTGGGTATGGCTACTAATATGCCGCCTCACAATATCAATGATACTATCGATGCCATATGTGCATATATAGATAATAATGAGATAGACATAGAGGAACTGATAAAGATCATTAAAGCACCCGATTTTCCGACAGGAGGAACCATATACGGCTATAGCGGAGTTAGAGAAAGTTATCTGACAGGGAGAGGACGCATTATCATCCGTTCCAAGACTTCAGTAGAAGTAATGCCTAATGGCCGGGAAAAGCTTATCGTACATGAAATCCCCTACATGGTCAATAAAGCAGAGCTCATTTCCCGCATTGCCGATTTGATCAATGAAAAGAAAATAGACGGTATTTCCAATATCAATGATGAGTCGGACCGTGAAGGAATGCGTATTGTTATTGATATTAAAAAAGATGCCATTTCCAATGTGGTATTAAATACTTTATTAAAACATACGGCTCTGCAATCTTCTTTCGGTGTGAACAATGTGGCTCTGGTGCACGGACGTCCGAAATTGCTGAATCTAAAAGATTTAATTCATTATTTTGTAGAACATCGTCACGACGTTGTCGTTCGCCGTACCCGCTTTGAGTTGCGGAAAGCCGAGGAGAGAGCCCATATTCTGGAAGGATTGATCATTGCCTCTGACCATATCGATGAAGTGATCCGTCTGATCAGAGCCTCCCAAAGCCCTCAGGAAGCCCAGGTTACCTTGATGGAACGCTTCAGTCTGACTGATAAACAGGCTGCAGCCATTGTGGCCATGCGTCTGGGACAATTGACCGGTTTGGAACAAGAAAAACTGAGGGCGGAATACGAAGAAATAGAGAAATTGATTGCCCATTTGAATGAAATTCTGGCTCATGTTGAACTGAGAATGCAAATTATCAAAGATGAGTTACTGGCTGTAAAGGCTCAGTATGGGGATGAAAGAAGAACAGATATTGTATATGCTTCCGAAGAATTTAATCCGGAAGACTTCTATGCAGATGAGGAGATGGTCATTACTATTTCTCATATGGGATATATCAAACGCACCCCGCTTTCCGAATACAAAGTACAAAATAGAGGAGGGGTTGGCTCAAAAGGTTCTGCAACCCGGGACGAGGACTTCCTGGAACATATGATCATGGCCACTATGCACAATACCATGTTGTTCTTTACAGAAAAAGGGAAATGTTTCTGGTTGAAAGTATATGAAATTCCGGAAGGAACCAAACAATCCAAAGGAAGGGCTATCCAAAACCTGCTGAACATAGAACCGGAAGATAAAGTAAAAGCTTATATTAATCTGCTTGACTTGAAAGATCCTGATTATATAAATAGCAACTATATTGTTCTGTGTACCAAAAAAGGAATCATAAAAAAGACAACATTGGAAGCTTATTCCCGTCCTCGTCAAAACGGAGTGAATGCTATCACGATCAAAGAAGGTGACCAGCTATTGGAAGCTAAGTTGACCAATGGAGAGAATGATATTATGATTGCTGTAAAATCTGGAAAAGCTATACGTTTTCCAGAATTCAAAGTGCGCCCGATGGGACGTACGGC
This sequence comes from uncultured bacterium, assembly GCA_905215395.1. GTDB lineage: Bacteria > Bacteroidota > Bacteroidia > Bacteroidales > Marinifilaceae > Odoribacter. Next base: position 11,680 of record CAJMQA010000009.1, read on the forward strand.
TTCAGGAGTCCGTGGTATCTGGATGGAAGAGGAGGATGAAGCCATCGGAATGGTATGTGTGGAACCGACCAATGCCAATATCCTGGTCGTATCTGAAAATGGATACGGAAAACGTTCTGCTATAGAAGATTACAGAATTACGAACAGGGGTGGTAAGGGAGTCAAAACTATCAATATGACCGAAAAAACAGGCAATTTGATTGCTTTGATTGATGTAACAGATGAAGATAACCTGATGATCATCAACCGTTCGGGCCTGACAATCCGTCTGGAAGTTGCTTCCCTGAGAATAATGGGACGTAATACCCAAGGCGTAAAACTGATTAATCTGCGGAACGATGATTCCATTGCCGCTGTTGCTAAAGTTTCAGCAGCAAAAGAAGAGGAGAATCATGAAACTGAGGTACAGGATATGGGAGAGGAGATTACAGAAAATGGGAGCTCTGAAGAATAATTGTAACCAAAATCACGTTGGATACGTGAAACTGAAACATAAATTAATGTAATATTTATACGTATGAGAAAACTATCTTTCATTATGATTTTACTTTTTTGTGCGACTTTCACGTATGCGCAGAAAGGGAAAGTGACTCAGGCAACCAGCTATTTTACTTCCGGAAAGCTGGATCAGGCCAAAAAGCTGATTGACGAAGCCATGCAACACGAAGCATGTCTGAATTTCGACAAAGGATATTTCACAAAAGGCCAAATCTACCAGGCTATCTTTGAAAGTCCTTTGGAAGATTACAAAAAACTGGCCCCCAATGCATTGGATGTAGCTTGGGAAGCATATCAGAAAGTCATAGAACTGGATGTAAAGAAAAAATACGAGAAAAAGCTGGAAACCCAGTATAAAAATCTGATCATAGATTACACCAACCGGGCTGTAGAATTTTACAATGCCGACAATTTTAAGGATGCTCTGAAAGCGTTTAAGAAAGTACTTGAAATCGAAAATTCTCCAATTGTAACTCAGGGAAATGCTCCGGCTGTAGATACTGCTGTATTATTCAATGCCGCCGTATCAGCACAACGAGCCGGAGAACTGGCGGATGCAGAAAAATTCTATAAAGAAACTCTGAAATATAATTACGAACCGGCACGTACTTACGCTATGCTGGCTAATGTATTGAAAGAACAGGGAAAAGAAGAAGAAGCTGTAAAATATCTGCATGAAGGATATGAAAAATATCCCGACAATTCTTATATGCTTGTTGAATTGATCAATTATTATTTGTTAGGAGGAGAACCCGAAAAAGCAGAAAAATATCTGGATGCAGCCATTAAACAAGATCCTAAAAACGCGTCTTTCTATAGAGCTAAAGGTACATTGTATGAAAAAATGCAGGAACCGGCAAAGGCTGAAGAAATGTATGGCAAAGCTTTGGAATTAGATCCGAAAGATTTTCTGGCTCAATACAATCTGGGAAATATCAAATTGACTGAAGTGATCAATTTTCATAAAAAAGTACTGGATATTGTAGATGTGAACGAATATAACAAAGAACTGGAAAAGGTGTATGATGGATATGCATCTGTGATTCCTTATTTTGAAAAAGCCCTGGAATTAAATCCGAATGAGAAGAATACCATGTCTACTTTGAAAGAACTTTATTTCAAATTAAGAAATAGAGATGCAAAATATCAGGAAAAGTATGACGAAATCAAGGCAAAAATTGATGCTGCTGGTAATTAAAATCTAAAGGGGATGTAATACTCCCCTTTTTTAAAACACATAAATTTTACATAATATAAATTATAGGACAAATAAAAAAAGAGTCTCTCCATAGAATTTTTTTTCATTTCTTTTTGAAAGTATTTTTTTATTATCTTTGCGGACATGGTTGTTTTCACAATAAGTTACTATGCGTGATAAAGTTGTTATTGTTACCGGTGCTTCTTCCGGTATAGGCAAAGCTTTAGTTTATGAATTAGCTCATCAGGGCGCTAAAATTGTCATGGCAGCCCGGAATCTGGAAGAATTACTGAATATTGAGCAGGATTTAAAGAAATCCGGGGTTTCTGTGTTATCTGTACGAACAGACGTGACTAAAGAATTAGCATGTAAAGCATTGATAGAACAAGCTTATGAATGTTTCGGACGCATCGATGCTTTGATCAATAATGCCGGAATTTCAATGCGTGCTCTTTTACAGGATCTGGATTGTAATGTCATTCATAAAGTTATGGATGTGAATTTCTGGGGAACTGTTTATTGTTCCAAATATGCCTTACCCTATTTATTACAATCCAAAGGTAGTCTGGTCGGTGTTATTTCAATTGCCGGTTATATTGGTCTTCCGGGACGTACCGGATACGCTGCCAGTAAATTTGCTGTGAGAGGATTTCTGGATACAGTCCGGGTTGAAAATCTGAAAAAAGGACTCCATGTATTAATAGCTGCTCCGGGATTTACGGCTTCCAATATCAGAAAAAAAGCGCTGGATGCTTCCGGACAACAACAGGGAGAAAGTCCTCGTAATGAAGGGAAAATGATGTCCTCTGAACAATGTGCCCGACTTATCATCAAAGGGATAAGAAAGAGAAAAAGAGAGGTCATCATGACTTTCGTAGAAGGTAAGCTAGCTGTTTTTCTAGGGAAATGGATACCCGGCTTAGTGGATAAACTGAGTTATTCACTGATGGCAAAAGAACCCGACTCTCCTTTTAAATAACATCGAATATATGAAGCATTTACTTCTCATCATCAGCATATTGATTGGGACGGGATCTGTTTCTGCCCAATTGATATATCCGGAAATTATGGAGAAAAGACCGGCACTTACAGGTCCGGTAATGGATAAGCAAACCCCCTTTCCTCCCTTCCCTCTCTGTTTGTACAAAGAAAGACTAAAAAACCAGTCTCTGGAAAATCCCGGGGTCCGTTATGCTGTACAAAATCTGAAAAAAGAACGGTATCCCGAAACAGAGGTAAATAATGCCATCAATACTTTGATCCGTTATGCAGAAAACGAAAGATTAAAATCTGTCGTTGCATACCTGAAAAGATATTCCCGGAGTATGGCAGCCAAAGAACAGGCACTGGAAATTCTGCAGAAACAAATCACCTCCGACAGTACTGATTTTTATAAGAACAATGAGCATCTCCTGACCGGCGATTATGAAGAATATACAAATACAGATTTGCAGACATTGGTAAATTATATCAGTCAGGATTCCAATTATATCTGGTTACGGAATGCCAGCCGCGATTCCGTTCAGCTCGAAATTCTGAGTACGGCCAATAATTCTGTCTGTTTTTGGATAAATAACGGTCGCGCTAAATACCATCGGTTCTGGGCTGCCAACAAACTTGGGGATACTATCGGAACCTGGATTCAGGTTATGCCTAAGGGGAATCGCCTGAAACTATATGTTGATGAAGATGTATACCAAACTCCGGGTATAGAACAGAAAAAGGCGGAACATGTAAATGTTGTACCTAATGTTCCTGAAAATTTTTACTGGAAATTGAATCCTATAAAACAGATCGGTAAATTACGCAGAACATACTGGACTTATTATTCTGAAGTAGAACTTGCTATGAGTCAGGGGAAACTTGCCAACTGGGCCAGTGGTGGGGAGAATTCCCTGTCTCTCCTGAGTAATCTGCGTTATTTCTGGAATTATAACCGGAATAAGACCAGTTGGGAAAACTGGATGCATTACCGTTTCGGATTTATGAAGAACGGTAGTGAAGAGATCCGTAAAAATGAGGATCGGTTTGAGTTGAACTCAAAATTAGGTCAGAAAGCATTCAAACATTGGTATTACACTGCACAGTTCAATTTATTGACACAATTGTTTAATTCTTATGAGTATCCCAAAGACAGCGAACGTAAACTGGTGGCTAATTTCATGAGTCCGGGATATTTTACCCTATCCTTGGGTCTTGATTATAAGCCTAATGATCGTTTCTCTCTGTTTATCTCTCCAATTACAGGAAAATGGAATTTTGTCCGGGATACAGCCAAAATTGATGCCAAACGCTATGGAGTGTCTGAAGAAGGGAAACGGTTCAAACGGGAAGCTGGTGCCCAGTTCAACCTGAGTAGTAAGCTCAATAATTTACTGGATATCATGGATGTCGTCAATGAACTGAAAGTGTTTATGAGTTATGAAAGTAAAGACAAATATGTCAATCAGGGAGAAGAAAATGAGCGGAAAAAACGGATTCCGGTGACAGCCAATTGGAAAATGACTCTGAATTTTAAAATCAACTATTTTATGTCAGCTTCCATCTATACGGAAACTATTTATGATGAGAATTATTCCAAAAAACTACAATTTAAAGAGAATCTCAATCTGGGGGTAAAATTCAGATTTTAAATAAAATATCAGAGACATGATCAATTTTGAAAATTGCGAAATATCCAATATCGTCATTCATCAAGTGGGAAATAAATTCGAAGGTGGTACTTTGAACTTATCCGACAATTGCTTTCTTCCGGAGGATGCGGATGTTATCCATCTATTGAAAAGTTATTTTCTTTCTGCCTTTAAAAAAGATGCTTACTACAATTTTCTCCCTTACGAAGGGGAGTTGCTGAACAATCCTGTCTATGCTTCGGTAACAAGCGTATTCGATAATGAACAGGAATTCTATCAACAATCGGTCGAGATGGCAAGGCATCTGTTTGAACAATCCAATAATCCCAACATCAAATCCGGGGAACTTTATATCGTGCATTTCCGGAATTGCAATATCGAAGAAGGTGTATGCGATGCTATCGGTATTTTTAAGTCCGAGACAAAGGATACTTTTTTGAAAATTATCATGAATCAGAATACCTACCAACTGGTCGGCGAATCAGGAATCAACATCAAAAAACTCGACAAGGCCTGTATCGTTTTTGACGTGAACCGGGAAAACGGATATAAAGTATGCATTCTTGACAAAACCAATTCAAAAGAAGCCATTTACTGGACAACGGATTTTTTAGGACTGGAACCGGGTGAAGACAGTTATTTCCAGACTTCGAACTACTTGAATCTATGCAAGGATTTTGTGAAAGATATTTACAATCAGGCCAATGATGTTCCCCGTGCCGACCAGATTGATATGCTGAACCGTTCCATCAATTTTTTCAAAGATACCGACGTATTCTCAGAAGAGAAATTTAAACAAGAGGTTGTACAGGAACCGGAAGTCATCAATGCTTTTGAAAACTTTAAATGTCAGTACGAAACCGATAACAACATTGATCTCAGCGATCAGTTTCCTGTCTCTGATTTTGCCGTTAAAGACGGGAAAAAATACTTTAAACATGTATTGAAGTTGGATAAGAATTTCCATATTTATATACATGGAGAAAAAAAATATATCCGGAAAGGCTACGATGCAGACAGAGATATGAACTATTATGTCCTCTATTTCCGGAACGAGGAATAAAGACGGGAAAATCATGAAAAAAATCATCTGGATTGTTCTGATAATATTTATCCTGCTGGCAGGAATTGCCGGAGGCGGCTATTATTACTTTATCCTTAGCCCCAATACGCAGGTAACTGATGACGGAATTATTTACATAAGACCGGGAGATTCTTTTGAAACAGTGATGCTTTTGCTGCAAAGTAAAGGATGTGTTAAAAACATTAACACTCTTCGCAAGGTCGCAGAACTTAAAAAATATCCGGCTGCTGTTAAATCTGGTCGGTTCCGGGTCCGGAATAATATGAATAATAATCAATTAATCAATATGTTACGTTCCGGAGATCAGGAGGCAGTACATTTCACTTTCAATAATGTGCGTACGATAGAAGAATTTTCAGGAATCATAGCCTCTCAATTATCCATAGATTCTTCCGCCTTCCTCCAATTGGCCAGAAATGCGGATTATGTCAGGCAGTTCGGATTTACCACAGCTAATTTTGCTGGTATGTTCATTCCGAATACCTATCAGATTTTCTGGAATACGACGATAGAGGATTTCATTCAGAGGATGTATAAAGAATACCAGAAATTCTGGACATCCGAACGTTTGACAAAAGCCAAAAAAGCAAACCTCTCTCCCACGGATGTCTCTGTTTTAGCCTCCATCGTAGAAGAAGAGACAAACAAATCAGAGGAATACCCCATCATCGCAGGAGTTTACATCAACCGACTCAACAAAAACTGGAAACTGGAAGCTTGCCCCACCCTGAAATTCGCCTGGGGAGACTTTTCCATCAAACGGGTTTTGGATAAACACATAGAGATTGATTCTCCTTACAATACTTACAAAAATACAGGTCTTCCCCCGGGTCCGGTACGCATGCCTTCCATTCAGGTGATTGACGCAGTTCTGAATTATCAGCACCATGATTATATGTTTTTTTGTGCCAAAAGCGATTTCTCCGGATCACATTATTTCTCCAGAACGTTGAGACAGCACAATCAACATGCAGCAGAATACCACAGAGCACTGAATAAACAGAAAATATACTAAATATGAAAGTATATTTACTTGGTATTACACTGGTGTTGAATAGCTTGACTATTTCGGCACAGTCTCCTTTTTTTCATGCGGATACAGCCTGTATACAAGGAGTCATCAAAAATATTTCAAACTTTAAAGAAGAAACAACAGGCAGAATCACTCTGGTAAATGCTATAACAGGAAGTGCATATCCAATAACATTACCAATATTATCTGATGGTTCATTTAAATGTTTACTTCCGATAAAATATCCCATAAGCAGTTACATAGAAATAGGTAAAAATGTAATACCATTTTATGTATGTCCTCTGGATACTTTATTTATCACAACAGAACTGGACCCTCAGGTAAGTATTCCTGAAATCCGTTATGATGGCAAGGGAGTCCGGATTAATCGTGAATTGAGACAGGCAAATCTCGCTGTAAAACCGGTCCGGATTCCTTGTCCGGAAGAAAGAAACGACTCTGTCCGGCTGGATTACGGAAAAAAGCGGATAGAAGCCTATCGGCAATATTGCCGGGAATTATCTGCCTATGCCAGCAGCCACTCCCTGATGCCCTCTACCATTAAACTGCTACGTGACGACGCTTTGATGCTATGTGCTGATGATTTGTTAGGATATGAAATGTGTTATCTGAATCCTGAGGCCAAGACAGTTGATCCTTCAACCGACCCTTATTATGCTTTCATCAAAGAGATCAATTGGAATGATTCGACTTTATTATCTACCCACTATTTTAATAGTTTTATCCGGAATTTTGATGTTCCTTATACAGTTTATAAAAAATGGCAACTGATAAAAGGTCCTTCGGTCTTTTTCAGATCCCTGGAAAGAATGGGACACCACTTCACAAAAGAGGAACAGGAATTGAAAAGTTATTTTGAACAAATAAAGCTGGATGATCCCTCTTATGCTCAAAAACAGACAGAATTCCAGAACTTAGAGGATGCACACCGGGAAAACAGCCTTGTAGGACTTGCGGAACAATTGGTCGTCCGAAAAATATTACTTCAACAGGATTGGAAGCTCAGTGGTTTTATTTATGAAATCACCAATGTACGTCTTCAAACCAAAGGTTTATGCTTTGCCTCCGACCGGACACAGGCACTTCAAAGATTGCAAATGCTGTTGCCGGAAATAAACCATCCATCTCTGATCCGGGAATGCCGCGAAGCCACAGAAGCTGCCTTTCCTGAAAAACAGACAGATTTTGCAGTACCAGTGGGCAAAGCTTCCGAAATATTTCAGAAGCTGACAAAAGATTTAAAAGGAAAAGTCATTCTGATCGATATCTGGGCCACTTGGTGTTCGCCTTGTATAGAAGGGATTTCAGCCCTCCGCCCTATCCGGGAAAAATACAGCAAAGCAGGAGTCGCTTTCGTATTTGTGACCTCTGAAAAAAATGCTCCGATAGCAGCTTATCGGAAAATAATGGATCATACGGAAGGGATTAAATATCGTTTGGCTCAGAATGAATACAATTATCTATGCGAATTATTCAAAATAAACACCATCCCGCATTATATACTGGTGGATCGGAACGGCAAAATTATCAATCCAAATTACCGGTTACAGAATCTGGAAGAAACCCTGGAACACTTACTGACACATTAAGCCGTTATTTTCTTGGTAATTTCAGACGAAAACACTATCTTTGCGGCCGATAAATTATTTTTATACTAATAATCAATTAATTATGTTGAATCATTACGAGACCGTTTTCATTACAACTCCCGTTTTATCTGAGATCCAGATAAAGGAAGCGGTAGAAAAATTCAAGAATACCATCACCGAGAATGGTGGTACGATTGAACATGAGGAAGCTTGGGGACTTCGCAAGCTGGCTTATCCGATCCAGAAAAAGACTACCGGATTTTATCACTTGTTGCAGTTTGAAGCTGAAGGTTCACTGGTTGACAAACTGGAAACCGCTTACAGACGCGACGAAAGAGTTATTCGTTTTTTAACGTTTAGATTAGACAAGTATGCTTATGAGTATACTTTAAAAAGAAGAAGTAAATACGCAGCTAAACAAGAGGAGAAATAAGCCATGGCACAGAATGAAAGTGAAATCAGATATCTGACCCCCCCAACGGTAGATGTTAAAAAGAAAAAATATTGCCGTTTCAGAAAAGCAAGAATCAAATTCATCGATTACAAAGATCCTGAATTCCTGAAAAAATTCCTGAACGAACAGGGAAAAATTCTTCCCAGAAGAATTACCGGAACTTCTGTGAAATATCAGAGAAAAGTTGCAACTGCTGTAAAAAGAGCAAGACACCTTGCTTTGTTGCCCTACGTAACCGATTTGATGAAATAATTAAAAGGAGGACAAGAAATGCAGATTATATTATTGACAGATATCGCAAATCTGGGTCACAAAGATGACATTATCAATGTAAAGCCCGGATATGGCCGTAACTATCTAATCCCGCAGGGATATGCAATTTTGGCTACCGAAGCTGCTAAAAAAATTGTTGCTGAAAACACCAAACAGAGAGCTCACAAAGAAGCGAAACTGAAGGCTGAAGCTGAAGAACTGGCTGCTAAGCTGAACGAACTGAAGCTGACTATCGGTGCAAAAACCAGCAGTACCGGTAAGATTTTTGGTTCTGTAAACAATATCATGATTTCTGAAGCTCTGATGGCTCAGGGATTTGATATCGACAGAAAGAAAATCATGCTGAAAGAAATTAAAGAAGTGGGAACCTATTCAGCTGTCATCAAATTACACCGGGAGGTAAAGGTTGATGTTCAGTTCGAAGTTGTTTCCGAATAATTAACACAAGTCATTAACAGACTATAAACGTATTTCCAAACATATTCCAAACGCTTAAAAGCACTCCTGTACGGGGTGCTTTTATTTTTCCGGATTCCGTATTTTCATTATCTTTGTCAGACTAATGTGATGGATTTATGGAGAAGCAATTTATTGAATTGAAGGGAATACGGGTGCACAATCTGAAAAATATTGATTTGAGGATTGAACTGAATAAATTGATTGTGCTCACCGGAGTGTCTGGTAGTGGAAAATCATCTCTGGCATTTGATACGCTATATGCCGAAGGGCAACGCCGTTATGTGGAAAGCCTGTCTTCTTATGCCAGGCAGTTTCTGGGACGTTTGAATAAACCAGAATGTGATTATATCAAGGGTATTCCGCCTGCTGTTGCTATTGAACAAAAAGTCAATACCTCTAACCCCCGCTCTACCGTCGGGACTTCAACGGAGATATACGACTATATCAAGTTACTATATGCAAGGGCCGGTAAAACCATTTCTCCCTTGTCGGGACGGGAAGTAAAACGGGATACAACCGATGATATTACCCGTTATATTGAAAATTACCAAGGAAAAGTAGCCATTATCCTGGCCCGCCCGTCTGATTTACATCAGGCAGATACTTTGAGACTTTTAATGAATCAGGGATTTTCCCGGATTAAAGCAGACCGGGATTTTTTGCGAATAGATGATGTCCTGAACGAAAAACAAAAGCTGTATACCGGTCAGGATATCTATCTGGTCATTGACCGGATCACTGTAAATGAGGATAAAGATACCGTTTCCAGAATTTCGGAATCTGTAGAAACAGCTTTATACGAAGGACAAGGGGAATGTTTTATCGAAATTGAGGGAGAAATCCGTTCTTTTTCTAACCGGTTTGAAGCTGACGGTATGGGTTTTACTATTCCGACTGTTAACATGTTCAGTTTCAACTCCCCCCTGGGGGCTTGCCCCAAATGCGAAGGATATGGGAAGATCCTGGGGATAGATGAAGATCTGGTAGTGCCCAATAAGTCCCTGAGTGTATACGAAGATGCTATCATGTGCTGGCGTGGGGAAAAAATGAGTGAATGGAAAAACATGCTCATCAAAAATGCACACCGGATTAATTTTCCGGTACACAAACCTTACTATGAGCTGACAAAAACAGAAAAAGAACTTCTATGGAACGGATGTTCTTATTTTGGTGGAATATACGATTTCTTTACCCATCTGGAATCCAAGAAATATAAGATTCAAAACAGGGTAATGATTGCAAGGTATACAGGAAAAACTAAATGCCCGGATTGTCAGGGTACTCGTTTAAAGACAGAAGCTGGTTATGTAAAAATAGGCGGAAAGTCGGTACCGGAATTAGTTGAAATGCCGGTTTCCGAACTGAAAGAATTTTTTGATCATTTGGAATTGACTCCGGAACAGGGTAAAATTGCCGATCGTATTTTACCCGATATTAAAAACCGGCTTGAATTTTTACTTGAAGTAGGTCTGGGATATCTGACACTGAATCGTTTGTCTTCCACCTTATCAGGTGGTGAATCTCAACGTATCAATCTGGCAACTTCCTTAGGATCGGCTCTGGTCGGCTCATTGTATATTCTGGACGAGCCTAGTATTGGTTTGCATTCCAGAGATACCGAACAACTGATACAGGTTTTAAAAAAATTGAGGGATTTAGGAAATACTGTCATTGTTGTTGAACACGACGAAGACATCATAAAAGCTGCAGATGAAGTTATAGACATCGGACCTGAGGCCGGCCGGTTGGGCGGAGAAGTTGTATTTCAGGGAAATATGCAGGAATTAAAGAAAGCTCATACCCTGACTGCCGACTATATCTATGGCAAACGAAATATTGAAATACCCTCTTCCAGGCGGATCTGGACTAAAAAACTGACGATTTCCGGAGCAACTGAAAATAACCTGAAAAACATAACTGTCAATTTTCCTTTGAAAGTAATGACTGCTGTGACCGGGGTAAGTGGTTCCGGAAAAAGTACGTTGATCAAGACAATATTGGTTCCTGCCCTGAAAAAATATTATGGAGACTATTCTGACCGTACCGGAAGTTTTGATAAGCTGAGCGGAGATTTGAAGGCTATCACCGGCGTTGAATTTATCGACCAGAATCCGATCGGAAAATCTACCCGTTCCAATCCTGTGACCTACCTGAAAGCCTGGGATGATATCCGGAAGATTTTTTCAGATACGCAGGCTGCCAGATTACAGGGATTGAAACCCTCCCATTTCTCATTCAATGTTCCGGGAGGACGATGTGAAGAATGCCAGGGTGAAGGCATTATCAAGGTGGAAATGCAATTTATGGCCGATGTATATCTGGAGTGCGAGCATTGTAAAGGCAGACGTTTTAAAGACGATGTACTGGAAATAACTTATAAGGAAAAGAATATATACGATATTCTGGAAATGACAGTGAATCAAGCTCTGGAATTCTTCTCTACCGGTAATGGACACAGTGAACGGAGTATTGTGGATAAACTTCAGAAACTGGTAGATGTCGGGCTGGGATATGTAAAACTGGGACAATCTTCCAGTACTCTCAGTGGCGGGGAAAGTCAGCGTGTAAAATTAGCCTATCATCTGAGCCGGGAAAATGCCGATCCCACTTTGTTTATATTCGATGAACCTACTACAGGATTACATTTTCACGATATTCATAAGCTGATGGGGGCGCTGAATGCTTTGATCGACCGTGGACATTCGGTCATTATTATTGAACACAACCTGGATGTTGTCAAGTGCGCCGATCATGTCATTGATCTGGGACCGGAAGGCGGTAAAGACGGCGGACAAATCGTATTTACTGGTACCCCGGAAGAACTGGCCGAATGCAAGATGTCGTATACCGGGCATTATTTGAAGGAAAAACTAAAACAAATTTAAATAGAGATAACTGATAAACAATCAGCATGAAAAAAATCATTGATTTTACTGTAAAGGAAAACCGGCACCTGAATACAGACAATTTTTTATTGGTACTTCATTCTATTGAAATGCCGGAAATCCGGGCCGGACAATTTGTCAATGTCAAAGTGGAAAATTCTCCGGCAACATTTCTCAGACGTCCGATTTCTGTACATGACGTAAATGTGGAAAAAGGTTTGCTTTATTTATTGATTAAGATTGCAGGAAAAGGAACTGCGCAGCTATCGGAATTAAAGCCCGGAGATAAGTTGAATATTATACTACCTTTAGGAAACTGGTTTTCACAACCAGAAAATGGTCGATGTTTACTCATTGGAGGAGGTGTGGGTATTGCTCCCCTCCTGCATTTATCCAGAGAGTTGCAGGCTAAAGGAATGGCTCCTGTTGTATTAATTGGTACCCGCAGCTCAAAAGATATTATTTTAAAAGAAGAATTTGAAAAGTATGCAAAAGTATACTATACAACCGAAGACGGCTCTTTCGGTGAAAAAGGATATCCTACCCAACATTCTATTCTAAAAGAAAAATTTGATCATATTTTCTGCTGTGGGCCCGAACCAATGATGAAAGCAGTTGCCGGATATGCTTATACACAGCAAATTGATTGTGAAGTCTCACTGGAGAATATGATGGCCTGCGGTATTGGTGCATGTCTATGTTGTGTGAGTGACACCAAAGAAGGTCACAAATGTGTTTGTACAGAAGGTCCGGTATTTAATATAAATGATTTAAAATGGCAGATTTAAAGGTAAACATCAACGGTCTGAAGCTGAAAAATCCGGTTTTAACTGCTTCAGGTACATTTGGATATGGAACTGAATTTCAAGATTTTATCGATCTTGAAAAGCTGGGAGGCTTTATTGTAAAAGGAACTACTATCAGGCACCGGGAAGGGAATCCTTATCCGCGTATGGCAGAGACTCCTTCCGGAATGCTGAACGCTGTCGGCTTACAGAATAAAGGAGTCGACTATTTTATCGAACATATTTATCCGGAAATTAAAAACATAAAGAGTAATATCCTGGTAAATGTTTCAGGATCTACTATCGCTGACTATGTTAGCACAGCAGAAAAAATTAATACATTATCCGGTATCCCCGGAATTGAACTGAATATCTCTTGTCCCAATGTTAAGGAAGGTGGCATGGCCTTTGGAACCAGTTGTCATTCAGCAGCGGAGGTTGTCCGGGAAGTAAGAAAGGTATACAGCAAACACTTGATGGTAAAGCTTTCTCCCAATGTCACCAATATTCAGGAAATTGCACAGGCTGTCGAAACTGAAGGTGCCGATTCTGTCTCTCTGATCAATACTTTACTGGGAATGGCAGTAGATGTAAAAAAGAGAAAACCAGTATTAAGCACAATTACGGGAGGATTAAGTGGTGCCTGTGTTAAACCAGTGGCTTTACGCATGGTATGGCAAGTGGCTAAGGCTGTAAAAATACCGGTTGTAGGACTAGGAGGCATTATGAATGCAAGCGATGCCATAGAATTCATGCTTGTCGGAGCTTCTGCCGTTCAAATCGGAACCGCCAATTTTATCGATCCTGCTATCACTGTTAAAGTCATCGAGGGAAGCGATAACTATTTGGATGAAAATGGATTTA
>CAJMQA010000010.1 GCA_905215395.1 uncultured bacterium
CGGTCTGGGAATACATGCAGAAAGGACACGGGAACTGGGACTCTGTGCGGATTATGATCCGGAAGGCCGGACTGGTGGAGCTGTTCGATGGAAAGGACGCGGACTGTCCTGAAATGACGGTTTTCGGACTGACCGATCTGAGCATCATCCAGTTTTTACTGAAAACCATGGGCGATGACCGGCAACCGTTGTACCGCTGTGTGGCGGATATTCCGGATGCCATGTGCCGGGAGATACTGCTGTCGTACGTGATCCCGGGGAAATACGTACGTACCGATTTTCCTTATGAGGTGCAGGGAACTCTGGAAGGAGGGAAGGTCTTTACTACCCTGAGCGGACTTCAAATCAGGGTGTTCCGTACGAAGGGAAGCTGGAAAGGGCTGCCCGGTATCGGTCCCGACGGGATAGGCATTCATTTCCTGGAATCGGGGCATACCGGATATATTGCGTCGGGGGACATTACAACGCACAACGCTATCGTCCATTCGATGTCGTCCATTTTCCAGATGGCCGATCCGGTTGTGCGGGCAAGTACTAACGTTAAAACTGAGGAACAATGAAAACAGGAATATTACTGACGATGGTTTTAGGAGGCATGATCTGGTGCAGCTGTGACGATATCACAAAGGGATATCTGGAGACAGGGAGCGCCGAATATCTGGTGGATACGCTAAGGATAAGGTCCGACCCGGACAGCAGGGATTCCATCCCCTATCAGTCGCAGGAGATACAGGGGATTATCGGCACTTTCCCGATTTATTACGGGATTGAGGCGGTGAGGGATCAGACGGGGCAGAAAGTGGCGGACGGGATTGCTTCGCAGGTAAGGGTTGTGCTGAAAGGAATGATCCAGATTGAAAAAAATCATACCATCCCGGTCGGCACTTATACGATCGACCTGAGGGTGTGGAATCTGGGGCGCAGTTTTGTATGCCCGGGAATATATACAGTGGTGGTGGACGAAGCGGAGCAGTGATGTCTTAGCTTGATTTTTTTTATTCAGGGAGGGGCACGATTCATTGTGTCCCTCTTTTATTGTTTAATTAATATTTATAAAAAATAATTTTTGTGATAAATAATGGTTGTATTGCTTTGTTTTTTGAAAAATAATTTTAAATTTTGTATTGATATTATTATATGTCAGATTAATTTAAATTTTGTCGGAATGAAAGCTAAAACATTACTGAAAAGTATGATGGTAGCCGTTGTACTTTTCACCGGGGCAGCTCTTTTTGCCAGTTCTTCAGATGTCGTTTGTAGTGGAGTGGTCACCGATTTACAGGGAAATCCGGTCGGAAGTGTTCAGATACGGAGTACTTTGGATGCAACTCATGAGGTTTTCACTGGTATGGATGGTTCTTATTCTATTTCCCAATTGCAACGTCATTCGACGGTTACGATGATTGTGCCTGACGGTTATGTACCGGTGGGCAGTACCGTCAGTCAATCGCTGACCGAAGATTATAATACTGCAAATTTCACTTTGCGTAAAATAAGTCATTGAGAAATATCGCTTACCGGACACAGTTTGCACGTGACTGAAGATAATCGTCCGGCTTTTTAATTTGTTTTCATAGGCAAAGAGAGGACTGGCCGCATTTTGCGGCCAGTCTGTTTTAAGCGGCAGTCTGTTAATTGCCGGCTAAAACAAAAGACCAGTGGGTATGTATGATTTGAATAAACGACATCGTCGTCCGATAGCTCTGTAAATCCGGACGGATTTCCGTTATTCCACAACTCCAATGCCTGTTTTTCAAGGGCTATGATGGCGGCTTTTGTATTCTCCTGAATTGAGGAAGTACCTGTTTTCATAAATGAGAATTTAGCAATTAGTTTGACCATCTAATTGGGCTTCTATCTCTTTGATGGACGGCATTGTACCTTCCACCTTTTCGGGATAGAGTTTTTCAAGCTCATATTCGGATATTTCGAGTGGCTGGCTGCTTGATTCAAGTGCATATTGAGCCAAAGTATTGTTTTTCTGCTTGCAAATAAGTAATCCAATTGTCGGATTATCGCGTCCCTCCTTGCGAAGAAGATGATTGCAAGCTACAACATAGCCACCCAACTGACCGGCATCGGCAAAGTCGAACTCACCGATTTTCACCTCTACCACCACATAGCAAGACAGTTTGAGGTTGTAGAAAAGTAAGTCTATAAACTTTTCTTTCTCTGCTATTTGTAGGCGATACTCTTTGCCAACATAGGCGAACCCTGTGCCAAGCTCCAATAGGAAGTTTGTGATGCTATTCAGCAATGTGTCTTTCAATACGCGTTCATTATATTTTCCACGCAAACCAGTGAAAGAGAAGTCGTAGGGGTCGCGTGTCAGTTCCTGTGCCAAATCGCTATCCACATCCAGAAGTGTACTCTTGAAATTTGTAAGAGCTTTGCTGCTGCGTTCATACAGATTTGTACCCAATACATTGAGTAATATATCTCTGCTCCAACCATTTTCCAATGTTTGACGGACATAAAACAACGCCTTGTCGGAATCATTGGAGCATTTGTCAATGATATAGCGATGATGCCCCCAAGGAATTGAGAACAAATCGGAATACAATCTTTCCACAAGTTGTGGAAGAATCTGAAAAGGCAAATCTTCCACAACTTGTGGAAAGATTTACAATCTGTTGGTTATAAAGAATATAAAAACGTTTTGCGTAGCGGACAGAAGTTTCGGAAGAAGTGTTGTCATACGTTGTGCAAGATGAGTGCTTTTACCAAACAGAATAATCGGGGAACGCTCAACTTCTCTTTCTCCTTCTTGCTGAACAATCTGAATTTTTCGGATAGTTGCTTCTTCCTGTAATTCTCTGGACTCATATATTTGTCCTAAATGGTAATTGATTGTCTTAAAGTTTAATATTCTTTCCCATCCTGACTTTGCTTTTTTATCAGTTCAAGTTGAGATTTCATTTCGGGTATTTTATTTTCTTCCATAAGTGACAATTTGTTCTTGTGTCCAAATTTAGTGAATTTTTGAAGAATGATGTGATTCCCGGGGTGAAACATGAATCTAAAGACCGTAACTTCCCGTACAGTTTCCCGTTTCTTAGGGTAAAAATGGATTGAAATCATGAAAAAGGGAATCCGGATAACGGTTTATATTGTTCTGGGACTTGTTGTTTTATATTTCGGGGCAGAATGGTTCCTGAAAGGGAGGATCAAAAGCATTGTGGAAAGAGAGGTATATGACGTGACACAAGGGGCAGTGAAGGTGGAGGTGGGGTCGGTTTCCCTGCGGCTGATCGGCCGTTCCGTGTGGCTGAGGGATGTGAAGATTGGTTCCGGTACGGGGGAATGGCATAAAAACGGTTGGTCCCTGCAAACTGTAGAGGGCCGTCTCGAAGAGGTGGGAGTAAGGGGAATTCATTTTAAGAAAAGGGATTCCGTCATTTATTTGAGGGCTGAAGAGTTCAACCTGGAGGTTTCACGTTTGTCGGCGGATGTTTTAAAACAAAGCGGTGAAGGGAAAGATTCCCTGGAATTCCGGATGAAGGATTTCGATGTGGAAATGAAGGGAATTGAAGTAGATACAGTATCCCGGAATTCGGGTTTGCCGTTTCCCTGCCAGGATATACAAATTGCTTTATCCTCCTTTCAGTACCTGTTTGCGGAGAAATCGCAGGAGCTGGAAATCGGTTCCCTGAGGCTGGAGGGGGAACAGGGGCGTTTCGCTATCGGAAATATCCGGCTGATGCCCCGGTACGGAATGTATGAATTTGCGGAGAAGGCGCCGGGACATACAGACTGGACGCAGGTGGAAGCTTCGGGTTTGCAGGGAACGGGCTTCAGGCTGCAAAAACTGCTGGTCGACGGCTTTGCGGAGGTGGATAGTATGTCGCTGGAGAAGGCTTCGGTACGTAGTTTTAAAAACCGGAAGATCGGGCAGGCGCCCCGCATAAAGCGTCTGTTTTACGAATCGGTACAGGAGTTTCCCCTTCCTTTTGCAGTCCGGCGGATTGCTTTAAACGATGTGGGCGTAGAGTACATGGAACTGGCCCGGAAAGGACTTTCACCGGGAAGGGTTACTTTCAGCGGTTTGCAGGGGATGTTTAGCTATCTGACCAACAGACCTGCTCCCGGACAGTCGTCTTTTACACTAAAAGCCAAAGGTAAATTGATGGATCAGGGCGAAATCCAGGCTGTTTTCCGCCTGCCTGCCGGTGGGGAAAATCCGGTTTTTGAGGTGGAGGGATGGATGGGGCCCCTGAATCTGACAGCTTTGAATCCGGTGCTGGAACCTCTGGCAAAAATCAGCATTACCTCCGGACAGATGGAGGAAATGACCTTCGATATCCGGGGAAATGCACAAAAAGCACACATTGATATGTCGTTTTACTATGAGCGTCTCCGGTTCCGTATCATGAGGGAAAAGGACGGGGAACTGGAAACCAGTTCGTTTCTGACCACCCTGGCCAATGGTCTGGTGGTGAAAGAAAATAACCCGGATCACCGGGGGATGCGTCCCGGAGATGCCTGGGCAGAAAGAGACCCTTACCGTTCGCAGTTCAATTATCTCTGGAAAATCCTGCTCGGGGGACTAAAAACGTCAGTCGGGCTTTAATTGAAGAGCCCGGCTCATTTTTATTTATAAGCCGGGCTCTCTGAAAATATTGTTTTTGGTTTTATTTTTTATCCAGATATTGATGATGAATTGCTTTTAGATGTAAATATTTATAGAGAGCTGTAGAAAGGATGGGGCCTGGAAAGAAGGGTTCACTAGCCATCAGTTCATAGGCTTTCTTATAATCGTTCTTCTTTGCATAGGCAGCAGCGAGATATAGTAATGTTTCTTTTGACGGGTTTGCTTCCAGAGCTTTTTCAGCCATCACAATGACAGTGTCTGTCAATTGGGCGTCTGTTACCGAATCATCGAAAAAACCGGCAATGATCAATGTATAGTAAAATTGACCATAAAGATAAGAATGTGCATCCTTGTATTTTGCGGCGATCTCCATTGCCAGAGGAATACCCTTTGCAAAATCTTTCCGGAATAATATATTTTCCATAGATAAGATTTCGATATACATAGGGGTATAAGGGGAATCCGCGCTTTCAAGCATGGCCAGATGTGCTTTATACTCTTCCGGTTTGTTCCGGTTTGCTGAAGCATAACGTACATTCATACGATACATATTTTGCCAGAAGTCCGTATTTTTTTCGTATTGCCGGTAAATGTCTGCATTTTTCATTAAGGTATGATAAATAATATTGTCTTCGGGATACCGCATAAAACCTTTCATCAATAAGTAATTCTCTTTTTCCTGGAGTTGTTTCTCAGTAAGAGTCGAAAAATAATCCAACAGACACTCTTTTACCTGTTCCGGATGTACCCTCATTAAGGATCCCATTACATATTCCCAGACTAATTCCGGTGATCTTTCACCATTTTCCCAGCGTTTACGTCCGCTTTCCAGGCGGACGGCCAGGTCGGACTTCATGGCTTTTTCCCCGTATTGGATAAAAACTTCTGGCGAAGCCATTCCGGATTGGGTATCCAGTAAATTGCCGTTGGCATCCAGCCAAAAATAAGTCGGGAAAGCACCGGCTTTGTATTTTTTAAAGAATCCGTGGTCCTTTTCCTTATCGGCATCCAGTTTTATACATACAAATTTCTGATTATAAAAATCACCCACTTTTTTTAAGGTAAAAACATCTTTAGCCATCATTTTGCAGGGACCACACCATGAGGTGTATATATCTGCAAAAATCTGTTTGTTTTCTTTGCGGGCCTTTTTCAATACCTCTTCATAGGTGCCGTGGAAAAATTCAATACCTTGCGCGTATATTCCTGAAGTAATCAAAACGAGTATTAATTGTAGTAAGACTTTTTTCATATCTGAATTCTATTAATTATATTTTTCGTCAATATCGATAACTTTTTCACAAAAGCCGGTTTTTTTAAATAAAAATTCGAGATGCGTTCCTCCGGTAGAATTGACCTCGTAGAAAACAACTCCTCCCCGTTTTTCTGTCAAAACCAAATCCTGTACAGCCAAACGTATCTGCTGGGAAATTTTTGTTGCAGCGGGATTCTGATCTGTCGGGGCTGCGACTGTGATGTCTGTAAATTTTATTCCGGTTACTTTCATTTTTTCCTGTTTCATATCTTTTTGCAATACCTCCAAAGAAGAAGCCGTTGCAGTTGTTAACTGG
Organism: uncultured bacterium; assembly: GCA_905215395.1. Classification (GTDB taxonomy): domain Bacteria; phylum Bacteroidota; class Bacteroidia; order Bacteroidales; family Marinifilaceae; genus Odoribacter. The sequence goes on from CAJMQA010000010.1 coordinate 6,163, forward strand.
TTGGCAGCGAATGAGTAAACACCGTCTTCTGTTGCATACATAAATACATCCTTGTATTTATCGTTAGCTCCGAAACCGATCGCATTTTTTAAATTTGGTGCCACAATATCCTTTATTTCTATCTTACTCAGGCTCTTGAATTTTGCGCCCAGAAAAGAAAATTTATACAGATAGTGCTTGTGTTCTTCAACATCTTCAAGTAGCATCCATCCAGCCATTTTGGGTTCGGATAATGTCCCCCAGCATTTTAATTTCAGGTTTTCTCCCAATCTGTCACAATCGAAATGGCCGGGATCGCTTTCATCTTTGGGTAAAGTCGATAAACTACCCTTATTCCAGGTTCCATGATAAATCAGACGGTTGTGTAGCTGATCGAAAAATATGGGTTTTCCGGAAACGATGGCCAATGCATCGGGTGCTGCGGAATATTCAGCTTGTTCATTTATCAGCACTAATCCGGGTTCCCAGTTGATGGCCTTCATATTTATTCCCCTTCTGTGTACAATGCCATTCACTATAATGTAATCTATCTGACTACTTTTATAATAAAACTCCGGACACAGTATGCTGGTTGCCGGGGTAACATCAAAGGCATCCCGTATCGGTTTTATTTTTTCAAATGATAACGGACTGGCAATCATTCCTCCGTTTGCATCATTACAAAAAATCAGTTCCTGCTTAAGAAAAGGGGCAAACTTATTGGGATTTACCGAAAATATCCGCACCGGATTGCGGCCTGCCAGTTCTTTGTTGGCTTCTGTATACACATTTGTCAATACTGTTTTTTCGGTATTATCCTGTATGAAATTTATCCTGGCTTCTCCGTTTTCTTCACACAGCAGGACTGTTCCTTTGGTGAACTGTGTCGTTACCTCTAACTTCATTTCCTTCCGGTAATGTACTCCGGTTTTTTTATCTGTAACCTTAAATACGAGCGTGTAATCCTCTCCCGGAGTGAGCAGGGACGGTTCGATCAGTACGTTCAGATTTTTTGTTTGTCCCAAAGTATCGGCTTCATTCCTGCTGGTCGGAGTGTAGGCATACCACAGATAGGAGAGATCCGACTCGTCGTTTAAGGAGGTAGAAACGGAAAACTCTGGCTTCAGATATCCATATAGCATAACAGAATATTTGTCCTGTAATCCGTTGATGGATACCTCGTTCAATGCTTTGAAATCATGTACGGTTTTATCGTCGACACAGCCCATGAATATTGTCAGAAACAATAGTTGAGTTATAATATTGATTGTTTTCATCTTGATTGGAATTTAAAATTAAAAAGGATCCCATACGGTGATCAGATTTCCGTTTTCATCTTCGACTTTGTGGATGGCGTAATATTCACAAACGGCACGCCCCCAGTTCATCCAATAACGATAGCCATTGAGATTGGCATAATTATAACATTCTTCTTTCGTTAAAGGAAAATCATGATCCATCATAGTCATACATTGTGTATGTTTTACTTTGGAATACTCTCCGAAATAGAGATACAATAAATCGTCCCAGTAGGTTGGTTTTATCAGCTGATTGGTTAACATCACACGCATTTTTAATTTGTTGGGATATCCTAAGTCGAAATCTTCTGTTGCTGTCAATGAGAGTTCCAGCATTACTGTTTTTTCGTCCAGTTCACTTCCTTTATTCATAACGATCAGAGGAAAACTCTCTACTGATTTCCCTTTTCTGAATTCAAAAGTTTCAGGTAATGCGACATAATGCTCCCCGGCAATTGCAGTGGATTGTTTTCCGGTGGTTATTTGGTATTTGCCGTTCCTTTCTAATACCTGTCCCAGTAATTTCACGTTAATATAAAGGGTATCAATCTCTTGTCTGCTGATTTGAAACGAATAAGTCAGACTATCGGCTTCTGTTGTATAATCAGGAAAATAAAGAGATGCTTTGTCTGTATATATCATTTGTTCATTATCCGAACAGGCCTGAAAGAAAATAAAACCTGCCAATAGTAAATATAAATATTTCATAATCATACGTTTATTCGATTAAACCAAAATCTAATTCATCATCCGGTAAAGGTAGTACAAACACTGTTTCAGGATCAATGGATACTTTTTTGAAAACGCCGATCTGATTTTCATTCAGCCGTTTGTAGTAGTAAAACATTTGTCCTTCACACATAAACTCTTTACAATATTCTTTACAAATTTCCGATTGTAAATCATTTGTTGCAGATAAGGGTGCCAGTCCGCGATAGGCGCGTAATTTATTCAGATAATCCAGACCGTTTGTTGCAGCACATTCCGCAGCAATATAATACAACTCCGATAAATGAAGCATCGGGATCATTTTAACTGAAGAATATTTATTCGGCATGACTACAGTGCTTTTATCTGTTTCCTGAAACCACAGTTTTAGACGATAATCATCGTCCGACGGGTTTTGTAAAGCGTATAACTTGCTTCTGTTAGCAACTGTCATACCCAATCCTTTAAAACTTTTTGAGAATCCGGTTTCTTTAATGTTTTCTCCGAAATAGGCGTCGATATTATCGGCCATATTGTTCTTTTCCAGGCAGAACAATTGTTCTGTAAGAAAGATCCGGTCGCTACCAGAAGCTGAGGAGACCAATTCAAAGGGAGTTACAGGGGAGTCGTCAGGATTGCCGATGATTTCCTGAGCTGCCTGTAAAGCTGCATTCTTATTTTCTGCGTACAATTGTACCCTTGCCAATAAAGCGGTCACAGCATAATAATTCAAATGTTTTACCCGGTTTTTCAGTAAAGGATGTTCTTTTTGTTCACTGATCAATTCTGTATAATTGGGACCATAGGAATCGACTTCCCGCATCAATTCCCTGGCAGTATTTAAATCTGCTATGATTTTCTTCAGGGTTCCCTCTACCGTTTGTTGTTCCTGAGGCATGTTCGTATAATTTTCCAGATAAGGTATTGCTTTCCGCTCTTTTCCCATCAGCGGGGAAGGGGCGAATAGCCGCAACATATCAAAATGGAGCATACCACGCAAAGCCAGAGCTTCTCCTTTATAAATCCGGTATACTTCCTTCGAAGAAAAAACAGCTTGCTGTTTATCAATGAACATCAGCATGGCATTCAGATTTGCAATTGCTTTATACTGATTGCTCCAGATCTTTTTCAGTACACCTTTATCATAAGGTTCTTCATAGAGATAGTCTTTGGTTTTGATATATTCGTGTGAACTGGAGGTGATCTGGTCATAATATTGTGCCAATACATCCACATATCCGAAACTCAATTGCCTGCCGTAAGACTGAGGAGTGGAAATCAGCGAGTATACTCCGGTCAGTACATCCCGGAAGCCACTTTCATGCTGGAACAAATCTTCGGCTTTTACATCCGATTTCGGAGAGACATCAAACCAATCCTGGCATCCGGTAAAAAGGACAGCCAGAGTGTATAATAGTAAATATTTTGATTTTTTCATATCTTGGATCTATTTAGAATGTTATTTGAACAGAAGCCGAATAGTTGCGGGCAAACGGGTAGGAAGTTCCTCTTTCCATCTTGACGGTCGAAGCCCTGAATATATCATTTCCGATAAGCGAAACTTTTAAACGCTCAATTCCGATTTTTTTCAGTAGTATTTTGTCAAATTGATAAGATAGGTTCAGAGACGACAAAGTGACATAATTTTCCTGTTCTATAAAACGGGAAGTGGGCATGGTTGTCGTTGTATTATCGATGGCTTTGAATTTTGCAACATCTCCTGCCTGTTTCCAACGGTCATACAAGACACGCCGGTCTGCATTTCTGGTGGGATCGACGTTTTCAACTTTGTCTACCAGAGTCTGATTGTAGATATCTCCTCCGTAACTATACCGGAAATAGGCATTTAACTGAAAGCCTTTGTATTTTAACATTGTACCGAAATTACCCTCAAATTTGGGGTCTTTATATCCTAAAGGTTTATAATTTCCCGTACTCCACTGATTTGTTTTTTCTCCGTTTCGTGCAATGAATACTTCTTCTCCAGTATTTGGATCTATACCGATAGATTCGTTGGCCCAAATCGTGTTGATCGATTTACCTTCCTGATAACGAACTACGGGTTTTTTATTTTCTTCGGTATTTGTATTATCATCCTGCATTTTGTTATAAGCAGCCAGAGCATCGTTTAATTTCATCAAACGATTCTTATTTTTTACAACATTGAAGAATACGTCCCATTGAATGGCTTGCTCTGCATTTTTTACCAAAACAGCGCGCACGTTAAATTCCAGACCTTTATTCTCGATTTCTCCTAAATTGTCCTTGTAGCTTTGGAAACCTAAGGAAGGTGCAAGTAACACATCTATCAATACGGATTTGGAAACGTCTTTGTAAATATTGAAATATCCGCTTAAACGATTATTTAATAAACTGAAATCTACTCCGACGTTCAGTTTTTCAGTTTGCTGCCATTTCAGGTCGGTATTTCCGAATGCCTTTAACAAGGCTCCGATGTAACCGTCGTATGATTCTCCTTTGATATCCGGATCTTTGTACGAATACATCATCAGGGCCTGATAGGGATAAAAATTCTGACCTCCGGTCGTTCCCCAGGATCCTCTTACCTTTAATTCATTGATGCAGGCAGAATTTTTCAGTCCGCTTTCATTGTGCATGTTCCAGGCTGCCCCGACAGAACCGAAAGTTCCCCATCGTTTGGAAGAACCGTATATCGAAGATCCGTCGCTTCGTACCGAAAAATCCAATAAATACCTGTTATCATAACTGTAATTGAAGTTTCCCACTACACCCATCAGACGGCTGATATCATAATTACCGGTCGGTTTGTCTCCTTCCTTATACTCGATACCCATCCCGATGTGGTCCATGTTATCGTTCGGAAAATTATATGCGGTGGTTATAAAATGATCCGTTGTCGATTGGGTAACATTCCACACCAGCGTTGCATTGAATAAATGTTTGTTTATTTGCTTCATATAGGAAAGCATGATATTTCCGTCGTAGGAAAAGTTTTCCGTAACTTTTTTTTCATAACTTCCTTTCAGGCTGCTTTCGTAAAATGAATTATGCCCGGCAGGTAAAAAGTTGTCGCCTATGGTTACTTTTTTGCTCAATGAGATAGCCCCTTTTAATTTTATTCCTTCCCAAATATCCCACTCTACTGAAAAATTATCGATCAGGTTTTGGTAGTGAGTTTCTGATTTGGTCCCCAAGGATGCGTTGTACAGAGGATTTAATGCATATTCGTCATCTCCGGCTTTCAATACCTGTTGCACATTTCCATTCTCATCATAGGGATACAAGTAGGGGTTCATGTAAGTATATTCAGAAAATGAACCATAGGGAGAATTTTTCTGCTTTACGTAATCGTAAGTCAGATTATTCATAAAACGTAAATTCTTGTACCGGTACTGTAATTTGATTCCTATACCTATGTTTTGCCTGCCTGATTCTTTGATAATTCCTGTTTTATTCTGATAGTTCAGATCGAGGCCATAGCGCAAACGGGCATCTCCTCCTTCCAGCAACAGTGAATGTTTGTGTCCGAAGTCCATGCCGTGTATGGGCAATTTTATCCAATCCGTATTTACACCGGATTCGACCAATTTCCGCCGTTCGTTGTAGATCTCCTGCAATTTTTCATATTGGTTAATATTAGTGTGTGAATATAAACCGGCTAGTTTTTCATACTCTAATTTCTCCCGGGCATTCATCAGATTGTAATCGCTCAAATCAGCAAAACTGAAATCTCCGGAAAATCCGTAAGTTACCCTTAATTCTCCCATTTCCGGAGCTTTTGTTTCGACTACCACTACACCGTTAGCTGCCCGCGAACCGTAAATAGCTGTTGCTGCTGCATCTTTTAAGATACTTATACTTTTTACCCGGTTCGGGTCTAAATCGAAAATCTTTTCCGCAGAGACTTCGAACCCATCCAGTATAAAGGTCGGCATATTTGGAGAATTTTCGTATTCCGATTCCAGATTTCCCGCACCGTGGATCTGAAATTCAGGAATGGTATTCGGATCGCTACCCATTTCTATGTTATCCATCAGTTTGAAGGACGGGTCTACCACAGATAAAGCAGATAGTATATTTCCGGTAGATATTTCACGTAGTTTTTCTCCGCTGAAAGTGGTGGCGGCACCTGTATAACTGTCTTTTTTTCTGGTAAAATAGCCTGTTACAACAACTTCATTGAGAGCTTCATTCTCCGGATTCAGGATTACTTTGATATTCTTTTGGTCTTGTTTTATCAGAACTTCTTCTGTTTTCATCCCTACGAAAGAAAATATCAGTACAATGTCTTTTTCCTCTGCTATTTTCATGCTGAATTTACCGTCGGCATCAGTCGATGTGCCGAGCATTGTTCCTTTCAGGAGAACACTGACTCCCGGTAAAGGTTGGCCCGTATCGTCCATAACCGTCCCGTTTAACGTTCTTTCCACTATTTTTTGCGGTTTGCCTTGTCCGGGAATAATGACAATGATGTCGTCCTGGATTTCATAGCTCATATTCCGGACTGGTAATAATTCCTGTAATACTTTTTGTAAATCATCGTCCTGAACCTGGATGGTTAACGGTTTTATCCGGGCCAACTCGTTGTGATTGTAACAAAAAGATATTCCGGTCTGTTTACGCAATTCCTGAATTACTTCCAGTAAACTGACATTTTGCATATCCAATTTTACTTTCTTCTGGGCAAACGTGGCTGCCGTCAGATTCACTGAAAACAGCAACACTAAGAAAATTATTAATTTCATTCGCAGAATTTGCAGAAGACATCTTTCCCCCGGGGAATAATGTCCCGTTCGTTTTTTTTTCATACTTTTGTTGAGTTAATGTTAAAAGATTTTAATTATTGACACACAACCGGAAGGTGTCGGAAGCACTTTCCGGTTCCTTTTTATTTTAAAAGTTTGCATTTCACCTTGCCATCTGGCTTTTCGAACATTTTTTATTTTAATTTGACTGTAATGGTTTTATCTATTATATCGAACTGTACATTCGTAGTTTTTGAAATCATATTCAAAATCTTTTCACAGTTGTCATAACGCTTTAAATCACCGGTAAATACCAGATCGCCTGCTGCCGGATTCTGATAAAAGACTGTGATATCATACCAACGGGCCAATTTTTTCATAATGCTTTCAAGCCTTTCGCTTTCGAAAATGATTGCGCCGTGTTGCCAGTTACAATATAATGCCGTATTTACTTTTCTTACCTGGCAGTTATGGGAATGTTTATCAAATATGACTTGTTCTCCCGGCGTAATAACCCGTGTTCCTATATCCGGATGACTGAATTCAACTTTTCCTTCTACCAGAGTGGTCTGAAGTTCCGTTTCATCGGGGTAAGTACTCAGGTTAAAATCGGTTCCTAAAACCCGGATACTGCTTTCTCCACAACAAATAATAAAAGGACTTGTTTTATCCGGAGCTACCTGAAAATAGGCTTCACCGCTGAAGCTTACCTTACGTTCGCCGGATGCAAAAGTTTTTGGAAAGGTCAGGCGGCTTTCGGAATTCATCGTCACTTTTGTGCCATCAGGCAGGGTCAGTTTGAATTCTCCGGCCCGCGGAACCCAAATAACCTGTTCTCCCTGAATATGTCTATTCTTGTCTGAAGACCGGGCGTGTGATGACAAACCGGCTATAATACTATCCAGTGAGGAATTTTCATCCAAAGGAATTTTTTCTCCATTATCGGAAATTAATAATGCCTGGGTACTGCCCGGTATTATTTCCGCTAGCTGGTATGGAGAGGTTGGTTTTGTGTGTGGATTTTTTATTAACATCCAGGCTATACCGGTAATTATAAGCGGTAGAGTCAGAATGGCTGCGTATTGCAGAACCTTTTTGATCACTAATTTACGCTCTCTTTGGCGTTTGTGAATTAAAAATTCTTTCCAAACCTCTTCCTTGTCGATATTCAGAGTGTCCCGGCCTGTCAGGTAACGTTCGAAAAAATGTTCTGCCTTTCTGTAATAACTTCTGTTTTTTTCACTTTCTTCCCACCATTTTTCAAAAGATCTCTCTTCCTCATGTTTATTCATTCCCCAGATTTTTCGGAGCAATGTATCTCTTGTCAATGATTTTTTAGATTTCATATCTGTTTTTTATAGAGACACATGAACTCTAAAAAAGTAACACAGATTTTTTATAAATTTTGATTGAATTCTATCATTTCTTTTATCCACAGTAATAAAAGGCTTGTTGAAGGGAGTTTACTACGGATTTTTTTATAGGCACGGGAAACCTGATTTTTTACCGTACCCTCAGAAAGTTTCAGTTCGTCGGCAATGTCTTTGCTTTTTTTTCCCTGGATCACTTTCATGAGAAAAATCTCCCGGCATTTTTCCGGAAGTTCCCCTAATGCCTCCTGTAACTGTTGTTCTATCAGCTCATCGGGATGAAATTCTTTAGAGTCGTCTTCCAGATAAGTCTCCAGAAATTGTTCGTAATGTGCTTCACGTATTTTGAGATGGCGGATGTGATTCAGGCAGCGGTTGCGTACTGCTTGCAGAAGATATATTTTCAGTGAAGCAGATTTTTGAAGTTTTAATCCTGAATCCCAAAGTTTAAAAAAGAGTTCCTGAACAATATCCTTCGCCTCATTTTCGTCATACACATAACTCTGTGCAAATAAAGTCATCGGGATAAAGTATAAATCATACAACTGCCGAAAGGCCCCCTCATCACGCTGTATTAAACGATCTGTTAAATTACTGTCCAAGAACCAAATAATTGAGTAAATGATATTTTGTTTTCTGTGGCCAAAGATAAGAAATAAAAATGAAATTGAAAACAGAATAGAAAAAGAAGGTTGTAAATAAGGGCTTTAGGCATGATTGAAAGACGGAGCAAGGTCAAATGAAACCAATAAAAAGTTAACTTAACAAAACCTATTTTTGTACTATAAATAAAAAAACAAGGAATCATGAACGTAGATTTTCTGACTTGCGAAGCCGAAATGAATAAAAACGGGAAGTATTTCTACCTGATGGTGAAGCCAGTAGGTCCTATATTAAGAATTATACTGCTTTATAGCCGACAGAAAAACTGCGTGTGTTTTTTGTATGACAGGGTGGGGAACTTACTTTGCTGGGCACAGTATTTTTTGAGAAGGCTATTCAGTTGTAGCAGAAATATATGGACGGATGGAAAATACACTTTAGGCCAATGGTATGTTCATTGATGAAGAATGGGCGGTTTTTTCAGGAAACACGGTTTCGGGTTGGGGATTTGAATTGCTGAAAAGCATGGAGTACGTTTTAATATATTGACGGTTATTAACCGGCTCAATGCCCGGTACCATCGTACTTTTCGTGAGCTGATCACTGTTTTTAGCCGTATAACAGGAAAAATAGCATTCCCATTGGGAGATAGTCGGATAGTTCTTTTTTCAGTGTTTTCAGTGCGATTTCCATGTGTTTTTCCACAGTACGGGGTGATAATCCCAGTTCATTGGCAATAACTATTGCTGTTTTGTTGTCAAAACGGCTCATCAGAAAAATTTTCTGTGCCTGAGGAGGGAGTTTATGAATAGCTGCTTCCAGACGTTCCCGAAGTTCTGATTCAACAAAATATTCCCATGTTAATGAACTTATTATATCTCCTTTTTGTATGATTTTTTTCTGATATTCTGTGTGAATGTGCAGATGTTCCAGATAATTAAGACAACGATGCCGGATAGAGATGAATAAATAGGCCTTTATATTCTCGGCTTCCAGGGAATCGATTTTTTCCCAGATGTGAACAAATAAATCGTGTATAAGATCTTCTGCTACTTCTCTGTTTTCTATCAGACGGCTAGCATATATGACCAGCCCGGGATAGTATTTTCTGAACAGGACTTCAAATTTGTTATAGACATCTGTGTGATTCAACACCATAGCACCGAAGTTATTTCTTTTGCACAAAAGAAAGGATTAAATTCCGCTCTGCAAAAAAAAAAAGATTATTTTTTAATTTTCATTACGTATATTCTTGTTGGGAACTGTTTCATTTATATAAAGCACAAATAAGAATCGATTGTAAGAGATTATAAGTAATGGATAAGGAACAGCATAAAGATAAAGAACTGAAAGAACTTCTGGATATATGGACGGAGATTCGTGGGGTGGATACAGAGAAAGGATGGAAACGGATAAATTCGGAGTTGCAGGGAAAACAGCGGGAGAAAAATGGAAAATTGCGTTTGAGAATTACCCTGGGTATAGCTGCTACTGTCGTTTTGTTTTTGGGAGCGGGATTGATTTCCCGTCAGGTACGGGATATGAAGGAAAACCAGCCGATGCTTGTTTACGCCGTAAACAATAACCTTCCCCGGTTGATCCTGGAAGATGGGCGGCAAATTGTGTTGGATCAGACCGATATTTCCGGACAAACTATTGGTTTTCAGGGAATTGAGATAAACCGGTCTGAAAAAAGTATTGTTTACACAACGAAGGATTCACTATCGGAAGGTGAGTTGAAGTATAATATACTTGAAGTTCCGCGGGGGGCGGAATACAAACTGGTACTGGCCGATGGTACTCAGGTTTGGCTAAATGCTGATTCACGTTTGCGCTATCCGGTAAATTTTGACCGACAGGAAAGACGGGTGTTTTTGGAGGGAGAGGCTTATTTTCAGGTAAATAAGGATGCAAACCGGCCTTTTCGGGTTGAATCGGCAATGCAGACGGTAGAGGTGCTGGGTACTCAGTTTAATGTATCGGCTTATGGAGATGAACCGGAAGCTTATACGACTTTGGTGGAAGGGAGCGTTGTTGTTACTTCTTTGCTTTCCGGCCAGGATTTAAAATTACATCCGGGACAACAGTCAGTCGTTGAGCGGCAAAAAAAGGGTATTTCTGTCCGGGAAGTAAATACTTTACAGGTTAGTGGTTGGAAAGACGGTGTATTTGTTTTCGATGATCAAAATCTGGAGGTTATTTTGCGGAAAGTGGCCCGTTGGTATGATGTGGAGATTTTTTATAAAAATGAAGCAGTAAAATCCGTTGTGTTCAAAGGTAATCTTCCGCGTTACGGCAAGTTACCCGATTTATTGAAAGTATTAGAAAGTGGCAGTGGAATCCGTTTCTCTTTAAAAGGGCGGTCATTAATAATAGAATAAAAACAGGAGGAAAAAGTTGGTCGCTTTTTCCTCCGTAAAACATCTGTTGAAGCAGATGTATTGTCTAACAAATATTTTACAAATCTATGAAAAAAAGCGAAATGCACGACTTTCCTGACATAGGAAAGTCGAGAAAAATTCTTTTGATTATGAAATTGAAGATTTTTATTATCTTCTGTTGTGTGGGCTCACTTCAGGCCAATGTGTATTCACAGGTTCAGTATTTCGATTTGCAAAAAACGAATGTACCGATTACGGATGTTCTGGAAGAAATTCAAGAGAGATCGGATTACCGTTTCTTTTACCGGAAGGAAATATTTGATGCAGCCCCGCAGATCAGTGTACATGCGACAAAGATTGCTTTGCCGGAACTGCTTGATGAAGTATTGACAAAACAGGGGTTCGGGTATGAAATTCTTGAAAAAGTAATTACAATACACCGGCTTCAGAAACAGGAACAGATCCAGATCGTCAGGGGCATCGTGAAAGATTCGGGAAAACAACCGCTTCCGGGTGTTACGGTGATGATAAAAGGGACCACCGTAGGGACAGTGACCGATGCAGAAGGACGTTATTCGCTAACGGTTCCGGATTTTGAACAGGTGGTGCTTGTGTATTCCTTTATTGGTATGAAAACCCAGGAGGTTACTTACAAAGGGGAAAAGAGTCTGGAAGTCGTTTTGAAAGAAGACGTCACAGAAATGGATGAAGTTGTAGTAACAGGAATATTCAGTAAATCCAAAGAAAGTTACACAGGGGCTGTGACTACAATCACTTCCAAAGAATTACAGCGGGTGGGAAACCGTAGTATCCTGACATCGATCCGGAATATTGACCCCAGTTTCAATATTGCTGAGAATATAGAAATCGGTTCCGACCCGAACCAGCTTCCGGATATTGTGATCCGCGGAGGTTCCAGTCTGGATACAGACCTGAAAGATCTCCAGACGGATTCACGAAATCAGGGACAGCAGAATCAGCCTTTATTTATTATGGACGGTTTTGAAATCTCTTTGCAACGGATGATGGATATGGACGAAAATCAGATTGAGACGATTACTTTGTTGAAAGATGCCAGTGCTACTGCAATGTATGGAGCCAGAGGTGCCAATGGGGTAGTTGTGATTACAACTAAAAAACCTGAAGCAGGTAAGCTCAACATCACTTACCGGGGAGGAGTGAATCTGGAGATTCCTGATCTGACTTCATACAACCTGTTGAGTGCGAAAGAAAAAATTGACTATGAGGTGGCGGCAGGCATATATGAAAATAGTGATGTCAGATTAGAGCAACGCTTATTGGAATTGTTGAACCGGAGGCGTTTGGAGGTTGCCCGTGGAGTAAATACTTACTGGTTAAAATACCCGGTACGGACGGGCGTTGGAACACGGCATAGCCTCAGACTGGAAGGTGGGGATGAAAATATACGGTATGCAGCGTCTGTCGGCTACAATTATGTTGCCGGTGTTATGAAAGAATCTGCACGAAAAACCTTGACCTCTAATATGTTTTTTTCTTACCGGTATAAAAATCTTACTTTTCAGAATGATTTTAATTTTACTTCCAATAAGGCAAATAATTCCCCTTATGAAAATTTTTATGTATATACACAACAAAATCCCTATTGGAAACCTTATGATGACGAAGGTAAAATTATAAAAGTTCTTGAGGATGAAATCATCAACGGACAACGTTTTTATAAACTGAATCCTCTTTACAATGCCACATTGCCTTATAAAAATGAGTCTGGTTATAAAAATATACAAAATAATCTGGCTGTAGAATGGCAAATATTATCCGGTTTGTCTTTGCGTGGACGACTGGGATTGAATTGGCAGCAGGGACGTAGTGATCTGTATTTATCTGCTAATCATACGAGCTTCGATAATTATTCCGGTTCTGATTTTGCCAGGAAAGGAAGCTACACTTATGGTACCGACTATTTATTTCGTTATGAAGGAGATTTTACATTGAATTTTTCAAGGAATTACAACGAAAAACATTCGGTTTACGCAGGTTTGAACTATAATGTTTCTCAGGAAAAAAAAGAGGAATACACAATAAATGCAGAAGGTTTTTCGGGTTTGAATATGGATTTTCTACCTTCCGGAGCATATTATAAACAGAATGCCTCTCCTTCGGGAAGCGAGGGAATTTCCCGACGGATGGGTGCCATCTTAAATTTGAATTATACCTATGATAGACGGTATTATCTGGATGTTTCAGCCAAAGCCGAGGGTTCTTCTAAGTTCGGTGCAAATAAAAGGATTGCTCCATTCTGGTCTACCGGTATTGGATGGAATCTACATAATGAAGCATGGTTCGATAAAAACAGTTGGTTGAATGTAATGCGTCTGAGAGTATCGTATGGTATTTCCGGATCACAGAATTTCAGTCCTTATCAGGCTTTGACTTCTCTTGTCTTTTACAATTCGGAAAAATATAAACATTGGTCCGGAGCTTATATGCTGGCCATGGGAAATGATGATTTGGCCTGGCAGCAAGTAGGACAGTTTAATGCCGGGCTGGAATTACAGTTACTGAATTCGCGTTTGAGAATGAATATCGATTTTTATAATAATTTGACAGATAATTTGTTATCGGATATTACATTACCTTTATCCAGTGGATTCGGCTCATATAAAGCGAATGTCGGTGAGGTTCGGAACCGGGGGATCGAAATTAGCTTCAATGCATATCTGATCCGGGCTACTGAAAAGAAACTGATTTGGAGTGTCGGGGGAACTCTGGTACATAACCGGAATGAGATTATGAAGATATCTAATTCGTTGGATTTTTTGAATGAAAAATTGAATAATGAAGCAAAAGCCAATCCGAGTTTCCTTTTCAAAGAAGGTGAATCTATGAATACCATATATGTTGTGAAGTCGATGGGGATCGATCCCAGTAATGGAAAAGAAATTTTCATAAAGACAGATGGTTCTAAAACTTATGAATGGGATGCAGAAGATAAGATTGCCTGCGGAGTGAATGAACCTAAGGTACAGGGAAATTTCAATACATTGTTGCGCTGGAAAAACATCAGTTTTAATGCTATATTCAGTTATCGCTTGGGAGGGCAGTTGTATAATCAGACCTTGATAGACCGGGTTGAAAATGTAGATCCCTGGATGAATACCGACAAGAGAGTTTTTTATGACAGATGGAAACAACCGGGAGATAAAACTTACCTGAAAAGTGTCCGGGAATTGTCGAGTACAAAAGCTTCATCCCGCTTTGTTATGGACGAAAATACTTTGGAATGCCGGTCTTTGAATGTCAGTTATGAATGTGAATCGAAATGGTTGAAAAGGAATCTTGGTCTAGATTTCCTTTCTGCAAGTGTATATGCAGAAGATGTTTTTTACATTTCGACAGTAAAGCGTGAAAGAGGACTGAATTATCCGTTTGCCCGGAAATTTTCTTTGGCTTTGACTGCACGCTTTTGAAACCGAATGAAAATCGATATAAATTGAAAACATTATGAAAATAGTATACTTTATAATATGTTTGAGCTTCCTCAGTGCCGGATGTTCTGATTGGTTTGAGGTAAAACCCCGTTCTGAAAACCGGGAAAAAGAACACTATACTTATGAAGAGGGATTTAAAAGTACGTTGACCGGGGTTTATATCCGTATGGCTTCGGCATCTTTATACGGGCAGGATATGACGATGGTGTTGCCTGAATTGTTGGCTCAGCATTGGGAAACGAGTAAATATGCCGTATTGAAATATCATAATATTGCTTCCTATCAATATGCCGAAACTGATGTGGAAAATATGCTCAGTAATCTCTGGAAAGAATATTACCTTGCTATTGCCAATCTGAATAATATTCTGGAAAACATAGAAGAACGGAGAGATATTTTTGCCCCAGGAAATTACGAATTGATAAAAGGGGAAGCCTTGGGACTGCGGGCATTTCTGCATTTCGACCTTTTGAGACTATTCGGTCCGGTTCCGGAGAAAAATGCGGGAGAAAAAATAGCTATTCCTTATGTTAAAAATGTGACAAAGGTGGTGGATGAGCTGACTTCTTTACCGTATGATAAAGTGGTAGAATCTATTTTGACAGATTTGGATTCAGCTGAAATATTACTGAAAAATGATCCTCTGGTCAATTACGACAATGATTTTTTAAATAAGCCGGGGGCTATAAATGCTGAGGAGATTGATGATTTCCACTATTACCGGCAATACCGTTTCAATTGGTATGCGGTGAAAGCGACAAAAGCCAGGGTTTTTCTTTGGAACGGTGATACCCGGAATGCCGGAAAATTTGCCCGGGAAGTTATCGGAGCTGAGAAATTCCGTCTGGCTTTGAATTCCGATCTTACAACAGAGGGATTAGAAGACAGGACTTTTACCAAAGAGCATATTTTTGCTATTCATAATCCCCGGTTGGCAGATATTGTCACCCCTTTGTTTATGTCAGGAACTAATGTGTTTCAGCGTGTGAAAAATGTTGTGGAAAAAACTTTTGAGACCGGGCAAAATCCGGAAGATATCCGTATAGCCGGAACATTATATTGGGAGGACAGAGTAGTGAGCGGAAGTGTTCGTAAATATTGTTATAAAAAGTATGATCAGGACGGAAAAACAGAGTCTGATGTTACGCAGGTAGTTCCATTGATCCGTTTGGCAGAAATGTATCTGATTGCGATGGAGTGTTCGGAACCGGAAGAGGCACTTCCGTTTTTCAAAGAGTTCAGAATTTGCCGGAAAATGAATGTCGCTTTGGATGAAAGTTTCAGTAACCGGAAAGAGTTGATGGAGCGTATTGAAAAAGAATACCGAAAGGAGTTTTTTGCTGAAGGACAGATGTTTTTCTTTTGTAAAAGATTGAATCAGGAGAAAATTATGGGTCAAAAGGGAACTTATAATGTGACAATGGATGAAGATACCTATGTGTTGCCAAAACCTTCCGGTCAGTTAGTATTTGAATAATAATTAATAGAAGAAGATATGATACGTATTATTATATATATATTTCTGTTCGCATGGATATGTGCAATAACTTCTTGCGAAGAACAACATTTGTTGGAATACAAGAATGATCCCGGTCTGCAATTTTATTGGGGGAATATTCCCGGACGGAATCCTCAAAAAGATAGCCTTAGTTGCTCGTTTTTCATAAAACGGGAGGATTTGTTGCGAGATACGGTCTGGTTGAGGGTACAAACGATGGGAATGCCTGCCAATGAAGACCGGTCGGTGAAATTTATACAGTTGCCGGAGAATGAAAAAAATACAATGGCGCAACCGGGAGTTCATTATTTGCCTTTTGACACTCCTGAATTAAGTTCCCTGATGGTCATAAAGGCAAATCAGGTACAGGCGGATTTGCCGGTGGTATTACTTAAGCACGCTTCCCTGAAAGAGAGAGAATATCGTTTGACGATTTCTATTGCTCCGAATGAGTATTTCAACAATGGTATTACAAAATACCAGACTTTCCTTTTGAAAGTGGCTGATACTGCAGATGAGCCGGATAGTTGGAAAACCTGGAAATATTATGTGGGAGATTTCGGATCGGCAAAAATGAAGTTTTTGATTACTTATTTGGGGATTGATTTTTCCTCAAATTATCCATCTTATATGTATGCTTATTTCGAAGGATTGGCGCGTGAAAAACTGGCAGAGTATAATAGTAATCCCGAGAATGAAGTATTGACGGAAGCAGACGGAACCATTGTAAGTTTTGATTAATCTGAAAATTTTTGAAATATGGCTATAATGAGAAAATTAACATATACAATAGTCAGTCTCTGCCTTTTGATTATGGCAGGAGGATGTATAGGGGATGATGGAAATTATGTTTATACAGCCCCGGAGGAGTTCAATCCGGTGAAAATATCCGGTATAGAGCAGGAATATCAGCGTGAATCCAGGGTGGATTTTTCAATCGAGCCTGTGGTTGATGGATTGAAAGAACATGAAAAATATAGTTTTACATGGTATGTTTTTTCAACAGCACAGGTGAGTGGTTCGAAAAGAGATACAATCGGTAGGGAAAAGATGCTGTCGTGGAATGTCCCTTTAAAGACCGGCGAATATCAGTTGGTATTTGTTGTAAAAAACGAGACTACGCAAGTCGAGACAATCGCCAAAAGTATACTGAACGTCAATTCCGGAGTCAGTCGGGGATGGTATGTGTTGAAAGATAACGGTGAAGCATCGGATTTGGATATTATCGGTTTTGACGGTGTCGTGAAAGCAGATGTATACAGCTCGGTGAACGGGCGGAAATTGCCGGGTAAGGGGGTACAGATTGCCTCACAGAGTAGTTATGGTTATGAAGTTCCTAAGGAAGATGGAAGTATGTCTACAAAAAATGAGGCGGTCATGATTTTTCTGACCGATCAGGATGCTGATATATGCGATGCTGATAAACTGGAGGAGGTCGTTTCTTTTCAGGATATGTTTGTTGTGGCTCCGGAAACTAAGTCTCCGCAGGCTCTGTTTTATGGTCCCGCCTGCTTTTTCTTTGTGAATGCCGGAAAAATTTATAATGCTTATGCGATGACTCCTCCTCCACATAAATTGGGGTATTATACAACCGGCACGTACCATATTCAGGGAAATGATATTCTGGCAGGAAGCAGCGCCTGTTTAATGTTTGACAATATCAGCCGCTCATTAATTATCGATAAGGGGCCTTCTAATGCTTCTCCGGTTATCGGGTTCGGTAAACATAGACCGGAAGTAAATCCCTATGATTGTAACAATATGGACTGTGAATTGGTGTATATGGCAGGGCGGACGCCTAAGAGTGCAAAAGAAGGGATAGGCATCTTCAATAAATCCGGAGATTATTATATTGCAGAGCTGGATAAAAGTTTTGAGAGTTATCAAAATCCGATCATTTCGTGGACTCCGGTTGCGGCAGGAAAGGAAATTACAAAATCCGGTTTATTCGCTATCAATGCCAATGCTGGAAATAAATACATCTATTTTGTCGACCAGAACGGACAAATCAAGTCCTATTCTATTCATGACGGAGTAGAACGGGAGCAGATACAGACTATTCCGGTCGGGGAAAAGGTGGCGTTTATGGAACATTTGATCTATAAAGGATATCAGGATGAGCAGTATCATATCAATTGTTTTGTAGTCCTGACAAATAGTCAGGAAGGGTGGAAATTGTATACCTATCCCTTTGTCGGAGAAACAGGAGATATTGTGGATGAACCTTTATTGAAAGGACAGGGAAAAGGATACGGACGTCATGTATTTTACAGAAGCAAACGTTCTTTGTAATAATGTTAATAAAAACATAATATGAAAAAAATTTCATTTCTGATATTTATTATATATCTGCTTATAAGTTGTCGGGAAACAAATACTGGCTATGTGAAGATTTTAGGACGTGTTGTTGATAACGATAAAATGAAAGAAGTCTGTTTGTACAAAACCGTTAATGGAAACAGAGTGGAAATAGCCAAGACCAATGTTGCAGCAGATGGTTTTTACGGTTTTGTTTTTCAGCCGGAAGAAGAAGGCATTTTT
>CAJMQA010000011.1 GCA_905215395.1 uncultured bacterium
GTTCTTAAACGAAAACTGGCTATATAATATTTTGCTTTATTCATAACTTCAGAATGAAAAGGATCTGTTTCAGGAGGCAAAAATACAAACTTATGTGCACAAAAAATCACAGAGCAATAAAGAGTTTTCCACTTTATGGCTCTGTGATTACAACTATTGTCAATTTTACAGATTGGTCCGGTTGATCGGCATGGTCATACAACGGGCACCGCCACCGCCTCGCGGAAGTTCTGAACCTTCGATGGTAATCACATACTTTTCGTATTGATTGAGATCAGCCTTGCCTTTGATTACATCATTGGCTTTGATGATCTCGAAACCGGCATTGTTCATGGCCTCCATGGTATAATTGTTACGGGCATATCCGAGCACTTTTCCTGGTCCTACAGCAAAGAAGTTAGCACCACTGTGCCACTGTTCGCGTTCCTGGTTCCAGTCGTCTGTCCCTCCACAGAGAACAGGCTCCAGATCCATGCCTAATTTTTTCAAGGCGCTCAGCAGGTTCTTTTCTGCCTTTATGCTTTGTAATTTACCATTTTGAATTTTGATGTGTACCGTCTGATAGTTACCCGGATTTAGTATCAGGGGCTCGAAAGCCATGCATTTATCCCGGTCCAGTAAGGTAAACACCATGTCCAGATGGATGAATGATTCCGGAGTATGCGGCAATTGCTGTACAATAATATGCTGGGCTTTTTCGCTTTTCCGGTTCATAAATTCATAGATCAGCATATCTATTGCCTGAGTTGTGGTCCGGGCACCATTACCGATAATCAGAATATCATCGCGGGCGATCAGTACGTCTCCGCCTTCGATGGTACGGATGCGCTGGGTTGCTCCGGAGATCGGCGGAACGGTCAGGGTTTTGGTTTTGAATTCAGGAGTGAAGTCGAAAATCGACTGCATGATGACTGATTCTCTGTCACGAATGGAGTTTGCCATCCGGCCGATGAGTACTTCATTGTACATACTCATGGAAGCATCCCGGGTGAAAAAGAAATTATGCATGGGACGCAGGGCATACCAATCTTTGCTCAGAAATTTGGTCAGGTTGTCCTTTACCATTTCTACGCCTTCTATTAACAGGCGGGAAAGATCTTCTGCATTTTCTGACATCAGTTGTGTTTTCAGACTGCCCTTGGGTGATTCTTCCCCGATAAAAGGCTCTATCCGTTCGATTCTGTCCAGAACTTCCTGTTTTATCTTTTCATCTTTAAGGATGTTGCATAACAGATCTTTTACTTCGTAAGTTTTGGTCAGCTTAGACAAAACTCCGGAGATTTGTTTGTACTCTTCCCGGGCAATAGACAGATTGATAATGTCACTGTATAAAGCTCTTTCAGCATTTTCGGGAGTCATGTTCTCGACTTCTTCACCGGGCGTATGGATAATTACTCCGTTTAATTTCCCGATTTCTGACTGAACGTTTACTTCAACAATTGGATTCATATATTAATTGATTGTATTTGTCATTTTCTGTTCGGTTACAAAAATAACACATAAATGATTAATTACCTTATAATTACAGCTTATAATTATGCAAAAGGCGGAAATAATTATGCATAAAAAAACAGAAAATTCAGTTGAAAAGAGTGGAACAGAGTGAATAAAAGCACTAAAAAAGTAATCTGGGACACTTCTGAATTTTATCTAGGATTCTTTTTGTTTATCCTTCTATTGCGTCTTCAGTATTTTACCTTTCAGATCATGAAGCGGCATAATACTTCCGACTTACGTATCTGCAAATCTTTAAAGTATGGATCATTGGATAAATAACAGGATTATATGATCCAGAAAGGCGATCTGAGTCCGGGAGTGGAATCGTTTATTATCAGACTCAGATTACTTTTCAATAATGCACTGCGGGAGGTTTCCGGGATAAAGCTGAGAGGATCATAAAAACGCTGAGGACGAGTGTCTGTGTTAGTTTGTCTGAACGGCCATCGGGGTGTGTTTGACGAACGTAGTGAGGAGTTCCCCCGATAGTGACAGACAAACTTACACGACCGTCACGAAGCGCCTGGGTCCGACAGCTTTATCCCGGAAACCGGCCAAAAGAATCCTACCTTTGTGACTCTTAGAATTGAAATAAGAAATTCATTACAAATTGGTCAGAATGAATCTGCCGGTCACCAGATAAATATTCAGTCCGATAATGTCGTTGGTTAAGGTGATAAAAGGACCGGTAGCCAGAGCCGGGTCGATGTTTATCCTGTTTAGTAGCAGGGGAAAGGCTGTTCCGAAAATAGAGGCAAAGATAATGACGACAAACAGGGCTATAGTTACTGTTATCGGCATGGCCAGGGTAGGCATTCCGAAAGACAGGGTCAGGCAGAATATGAGGGAGGAACAGATCGTAGCGTTGATCAGGGCACCTCCGAGCTCTTTCATGATATTCCTGAAGCCGTGTTTCAGACTTAGGGAGTTGGATGCCAGGCCTTTTACAACGATGGCTGAAGATTGAATACCTACATTTCCTCCCATCGCGGTAATTACCGGGATAAACATGGCAGTAATGGGAAATAGGGCAATTTCGGCTTCGTATCGGGAAATCATCCAGGCAGAAACCATACCTCCGAAGAGTGCAATGATCAGCCAGGGTAAGCGGGCTTTTGTTTGTGCCCAGATACTGTCGGAAGATTCAACATCCTGAGAGATACCGGACAGCATCTGATAGTCTTTGTCGGCTTCTTCCCGGATAAAATCGACGACATCGTCGATTGTGATTCGTCCGACGAGTCGTCCGACCTGGTCGATCACAGGAATGGCGACGAGGTCATATTTCTGCATAATCAGGGCTACAGACTCTGCCGGTTCGTCTGTCTTGACGGAAACAATATCTGCATGGTAAAGATTAATGATTTTGGCAGAGGTTGGAGCCGTAATGATTTTCTTTAAAGAAAGTCTGCCCTTCAGTTTTTCATCGTCATCGACGACATAAATATTATAGATTTCATCCAGATGTTCTGCTTGTCGGCTGACTTCTCTCAGGCAGGTCAGTACGGTCCAGTTTTCATTGACCATGACCAGCTCTTTAGCCATCAGGCCACCGGCAGTATCTTCGTCATAATGCAGCAAATCGACAATATCTCCGGCCTGTTCCAAATCCTCCATGTGAGACAACACTTCATGCTGTTGCTCGTTGGACATACTGGCCACCAGGTCCGCGGCATCATCGGAGTCCATGTTGTCGATGAAACGTCTGGCAATGGTCTCTGCAGGAAAAGACTCAATGAAATGAACCCGCTCTTCCTCATCGAGCTCAGCCAATACGTCCCCTGCTTTTTCGTTGTCTAAAAGTAAGAATACAAATTGTGCCCGTTCATTATTCAGTTCTTCCAGTATCTCAGCGATATCAGCAGGGTGAAGGTCTGCTAATAACTCATTGACCTGAACTTTATTACCGGCATCAATCAACTCTTCCAGCTGATTCAGAAATTCATGCGTTAGTTCAAATTGCTGCATAGTCCGATGAAATGTTAATGTTCATTCTGATTTCTGACTTTTTCAATTTCTGCGCAGAGTTGTAAAAAATCAGAAATGCTCAATTGTTCCGGGCGTAGATTGAGATAATCCGATTCATATCCGGGAGGCAGTAAACCACGGATAGAATTCCTCAGTGTTTTACGGCGTTGGTTGAATCCTGTTTTAACGACATTGAAAAATAATTTTTCATCACATCCCAGTTCTTCCCTCTCATTCCGGGTCAAACGGATAACTGCCGACTTAACCTTTGGAGGCGGATCGAATACCTTTTCCCCGACTGTAAATAAGTATTCAATGTGATAGAAAGTTTGCAGGAAAATACTCAGAATGCCGTAGGTTTTGCTTCCGTGAGAAGCTGATATCCTTTCTGCCACTTCTTTCTGAATCATACAGACAACCTGCTTTACCAGCTGGCGTTTTTCGATGATTTTGAAGAAGATCTGAGATGAAATATTATAGGGTAGATTTCCGATGACCGAGAATGCTTCCTGATAATATCGATCTGTATCTGTCTTTAAAAAATCTCCGTAAAGGATGCGGTCTTTATATTCAGGGAGTTCATTGTGCAGGTATTCGATGGATTCCCGGTCTATATCTATAGCCCGAACAGAAAACGAGGGATTGGCAAACAGATGGCGTGTCAATACCCCCATACCCGGCCCGATTTCCAGTACTTCCCGGGTAATCGGCAATAAACTGTCCGTAATTTTTCGTGCAATGTTCTGATCCCGCAGGAAATGTTGTCCCAGACTTTTTTTAGCTCTAACTATACTCATGTTACAAAAGTATATAATTTCGGTTGAAAACCGTTTCGGGCTGACCATTATTTTGTACATTTGCGAAGAATTCTAGTTAATAACCATGATGCGTCCTGTATATAAAAATGCAATAAAATTTTTTTCATTCCTGGGCATTTCTGTTTTCTTGTTTTGGTTGGTTTATAAAGACCAGAATTGGAAAGAATTAATTTCCGTGTTGAAGGAGGATGTGGATTATACATGGGTGGGGGTGGCTTGTGTGATGGGAATCGCTAGCCATATCAGCCGGGCGTTGCGTTGGCAGCTGCTGACCAGTTCCATGGGTTATAGAGTTTCGTTCTGGAATAGTTTTATGGGAGTTATGATCGGTTATTTTGCCAATCTGGCCATACCCCGTATGGGGGAGTTTACACGTTGCGGAGTGGTGAGTAAATATGAGAATGTTCCCTTTTCCAAGTTATTGGGAACTGTGGTCACGGAGCGTGTCATTGATATGATTATTCTCTTGTCTCTAACTGTCGTTGTTATTGTAACACAATTCCATCAGATCGGCGTATTTCTGGAGCGCAATCAGGGTATTCAGGAGAAGGTCATACATCTGTTTCATTCGGCCTGGCTGTTTCTGATTGTCTTTTTATTGCTCGTTCTGTCCTGGGGATTGTGGAAGTTATCCCGTAAGACCCGTTTCCATGAACGAATCCGTCATTTCTTTGTGGGTTTGAAAGAAGGGTTGCTGAGTGTGAAAGATGTCAAACACAAATGGCTGTTTATCGCTCACTCTCTTTTCATCTGGCTGATGTATTTCCTGATGTTTTACGTTTGTTTTTTCTGTTTTCAGTTTACATCGCATCTGGGAATATTGGTCGGACTGACTATTTTCGTACTGAGCAGTTATGGAATGGTGGCTCCGGTTCAGGGGGGAATAGGGGCCTGGCATTTTATGGTGATCGCGGCCCTGATGATTTATTTGCCCGATACCCCGAATATCGAAAGTATGGCTAAGACTTTTGCACTGTTGACCCATGGGGCTATGACTTTGTTGTACATTATTCTGGGTGTGCTTTGTGTGATTTTTTTACCGATATATAATAATTCAATCCGAAAGAACAAATTGTCATGAAAGATACAGTAGAACTGATATATTCCTATTTCCCGGAGTTGACTGACATTCAAAAAGAACGTTTTGCCCGTTTGGGTGAATTGTATCTGGAATGGAATGAAAAAATCAATGTGATTTCTCGGAAAGATATGGATGATTTCTGGGTTCATCATGTATTACATTCCCTGGCAATTGCTAAAGTCATTCAGTTTTTACCTGGTACCCGGATTATGGATGTAGGGACCGGTGGCGGCTTTCCGGGGATTCCTCTGGCCATTCTGTTTCCGGAAGCTGAATTTTATCTGGTGGATTCTATCGGAAAAAAAATTAAGGTGGTAGAAGGTGTCCGCGATGCTTTAGGGCTTGAAAATGTAAAGGCCAGACAGATCCGTGTAGAAGAAGTTGCGGAAAAACAGGATTTTATCATTAGCCGCGCTGTCACTGCATTTCCTGCCTTTGTCAGGTTGATCCGTGGCAAGATCCGGACGGAATCACGCAATGCTTTGCCCAATGGGTTACTTTACCTGAAAGGTGGCGATTTTGAAGAAGAACTGGCCTCGTTCCGTACGAAAGTCAAAATATATCCGATTCCGGATTTCTTTTCAGAAGATTTTTTTGAAACAAAGAAAATCATCTAGTTGAAAAGTTAATAAAATAAAAGAATTTTTTATTTTTGCTCCATGATGGTTTCCATAGACGAGCAAAAAATACTGGAATTAATCAATTGTCGTAAACAGGAAGGGTTAAAATATCTTTTTAACCTGTACTATAAGCCCCTGTGTATATATGCCATGAATTATCTGGACTCTTTTGAAGAGTCGGAAGATATTGTACAGGATCTTTTCGTAAAGTTCTGGGAGCGACAAACTAAGGTAGCATTTCAGGGTTCTCTGAGAGCTTATCTTTTTTCTGCTGTCCAGCACAATTGTGTCAAAATCCTGAACAGCCGGAATAAATATAATTTTCAGCCCATAGAGACTTATCAGGACCTTCCTGTCTATACGGAAGAAGTTTTTGAAACTGAGTGTAAAAAATTATATGAAGAGATTGAACGTCTTCCGGAACAATGCCGGAAAGTTTTCGAACTGATTGTACTGAAAGACATGAAATATAAAGAAGTTGCCTCTGAACTCGGACTTTCTGTCAATACTGTAAAGACACACTTTTCCCGTGCTCTGCGACAATTGCGTGGTTCTCTTAATCTCCTGGTATTAATAATTCTTCCTTAAATTTAAAAAATAATTCTTTTTTTATTCACCCATTTTTTAGATTCTGGCTTTTGTTTATAAAAGGAGGGTTCTAAGGAGGATTTGCCTTTTGAGTTACTCCTTCTGATAGGTAAATATAAAGTTATGGATGAGGAAAATTTACTGATGTATACGATTGCTTACTGTAAAGGGGAACTGACAGAGGAGGACTACGTAAGATTAAAACAGTGGGTGACAGAAAAAAAGGGGAATCAGCAGAAGTTTGAACATTGGGTACAAGCTTATAAGCGTGGACGCCGGGTAGGGTGTTGGGAAGCTCTGGATGAGAGGCGGGCGTGGGAGCAGATTTCCGGTCGGATAGCTCCTGTTATTATAAGACCGCCCTGGCAGATATGGTGGCGTTATGCTGCTGTTTTGATATTACTGATAAGTTCCGGAGCATTGTATTATTTTTTACAAATCCGGCATTCTGAGGGTTTAGTTTTAGCTCAAATAGAACCGGGCCGGCAAAAGGCAATTTTGCGTTTATCAGATGGAAGTGAGTATCGTCTGAATCCGGATACAACTTATATGTTGACAGAAGAGAATGGGGCTCGGATCGAATTTGGGGGAGAGGAGCGTATTACATATCATGTTGCTGAAGCTGACAGGGAACATTTGGTTTTCAATACGATCATTGTGCCCCGTGGAGGTGAATATTCCCTGATATTGGCTGATGGTTCGAAAGTGTGGTTAAACGCTGAGAGCGAGCTGACTTATCCCGCTGTATTTGCCGGGGAGGAAAGAAAAGTGAAGTTAAAAGGAGAGGCTTGCTTTGAAGTGGTTAAAGATTCTTTGCGTCCTTTTATAGTAGAAAGCCGGTATAATCAAGTGGAGGTATTGGGAACACGTTTTAATATTTCTGCTTATAATGATTATGGGCCGATACGGACAACTTTGATTCATGGAAAGGTAAAAGTTTCCAATGGACATGAAACATTGGTTCTGAACCCTGGACAGCAATCTGTTTGTCATAAAGAAGATATAGAAATCCGGGAGGTAGATACCGATGTCGTTGTGGCATGGGTACACGGAACTTTTGAATTCGAAAATATGTCGTTGGGAGAGATTACAGATCAATTGGGCCGTTGGTACAATGTACATTTTTTATATATGGCTCCTGAACTGAGAGAAATTACATTTACCGGTGCTGCGACCCGTTACCGGGAATTGGGGTTTATTTTGAGTATGCTGGAACAATTAGCTGATGTGCATTTCGTCGTGAAAGGAAATGCTATTCAGGTAGTGAAAAAATAAGAAGGAGTGCTGGCACACTCCTTCTTCATCCCGCAATGCTGTAACATTGCATAATTATGATCTAAACTACAAAATTATGAAAAAAAAGAGAAAGAATCCACAAAAAGTACATCGGATTATGAAGCTGTGCTGTTTTTTCGTATTGGTTTTTAGCTTGCAGACGCAAGCATTGGTATTGGCACAAAACAAGGTGACTGTCGACATGAAAAACCGGAGTCTCCGTGAAATATTAAAAGTATTTAAAGAGCAAACGGGAATACATTTTATGTATAATACCCGGGAGGTCGATGTCAATTCTCAGGTATCGGTGGAAGTGTATGAAGCTCAGCTGGAAGAAGCTTTGGATAAACTTTTCACAGATTTGCCTTATCAATATAGCAAGGTCGAGGATTACATATTGATAATTCCTAAAAAAGAGAATGCAGTACAACAAGTGGAAATGAGGACTGTCAAAGGGAAAGTGGTGGATACGGACGGAAAGCCATTGCCTGGGGTATCTGTGGTAGTAAAAGGTACTGTTACAGGAGTTGCCACTGATAATGAAGGTAAGTTTGAGATTCGTTTGAATGCAGGGGAGGATGTTTTAATGTTTTCTTTTATAGGGATGCGTTCGCAAGAGGTAAAAGTCGGAAAAAGTGACTTGTATGTGGTCATGGAGAGTGTGGCTGAGTTGATGCAGGAGGTTATTGTAACAACAGGATACCAGAATATTGAAAAGCGTAAACTTTCTTCCTCTGTTTTCACCGTAGACGGGGATCTCGTCAAAGAAGGGGCTGCCCTGGGATTGGACAATATGTTGCAAGGTAAGATCCCCGGGTTAAATGTCATGGGATCGACTTCAACGCCGGGAGCTGCAACCAAGATCAGAATTCGTGGCTCTTCAACTATTTCAGGGAACCGCGAACCTTTGTGGGTGGTGGACGGTTTTATTCTGGAAGACCCTGTTCAGATCAGCGCTGAGGAGTTGAATAGTCTGGATAATGTCAATCTGATCGGGAATGCAATTTCATCATTAAATCCTGAAGACATTGAACGGATTGATGTATTGAAAGATGCATCGGCTACTGCAATTTACGGAGTGAAGGCAGCCAATGGTGTGATTGTGATTACGACTAAAAAAGGAAAACTAGGCAAACCGCGTATTACCTATTCTATGAATCTGTCCATTAATGAACGTCCGGAGTATGACGGACTTTACCGGATGAATTCTAAAGAACGGATTGAGGTTTCTAAAGAGATTGAACAAAGGGGATTACCTTTTGGATATCAACCGGCACGCGTTTCCTATGAAGGAGCTTTGATGGACTTGTACGACCGGGTTATAACTTATGATGAATTTTTGAAAAGGGTGAAACGTTTGGAAGAGGTAAATACGGATTGGTTTGATATTATCTACCGGACTTCTTTTTCACAAAAACATAATATTTCCATATCGGGGGCTACGGACCGGATCAATTACTATTTTTCCGGTGCTTTTCAGAATACGCCGGCAACCGTAAGGGGCACCGGAGTCAAACAATTCAATGGTTTGATGAAATTAGGGGTGAGTTTATTATCAAATTTGAAGGTAGAGTTGCAAATGCGGGCTTCTACAGATGATAAAGATTATTTACATTCCTCTGTTTCTCCGTATTCCTATGCTTATAAAACATCCCGGGCAATACCTGCTTATAATGAAGACGGAACATTGGCATATTACAATAGAACGCAAGGATTTGAACAGCCTTTGGTATATAATATCCTCAATGAAATGGGGCATACAGGCAGGAAAGTGGAAGGGAGTAATCTGAATTTTAATGCGAATGTACGTTGGGAGATTATTCCGAAATTGCGTTTGACAGGTGCATTGAGTTATAGCCGTGCTAATACAGATGAAAAAGAATGGTTTGATGAACAATCTTATTATGCCGCTCAGTTGCGGGATTATAACTATGGACTGGAATTACCTTCGAGTGAGGTGTGGCAGCAAGAAAGGTGTAAATTGCCTTACGGAGGTGGACTCCGGAATACCGATACCAGGAATATGGCTTATACAGTCCGGGCACAAATTGATTATTCTTTTAATTTCCTGACGGATCATGAAGTGACAGTGGTGGCCGGGACAGAGGCACGGTCTTCAAAATACAAGGGATTAGGTGCTATACAGTATGGTTATTTACCTGACCGGGGAGAGAAATTTGTGGTTATAGATCCGGTGCAGTGGCCTAAATATGGAGAGCTGGTCCGGCAAAATCCGAATAAGATTACCAATACTCTGACAAATGTCATGTCCTGGTACGGTACTTTTACATATGCCTATAAGAGACGTTATATTGCTAATTTTAATGTGCGTGCCGACGGTTCAAATAAATTCGGGCAGGATAAGAGCAATCGTTTTTTACCGGTATGGTCGGCTTCGGCACGCTGGAATGTGCATGAAGAGTCCTTCCTGAAAAATATAATGTGGCTGAATCTGTTTGCTTTCCGGGGCTCTTATGGAGTGCAGGGAAATGTTTCTCCTGATCAGACTCCGAATTTACTGGTACAACTGGGCTCTTTTGATGCTGTTTCCAAACAGTATGTATCCCGGTTGTCTAAATTGCCGAATCCGATGCTGAGATGGGAGAAAACGACTTCCTATAATTTGGGTATTGATTTCGCTTTTTTGGACAACAGGATCAGTGGTAGTGTTGAAGTGTACCAGAAAAAGGGAAAGGATCAGATTATTTCAAAGGCAGTTTCAACCACAACAGGCAGCTCTACCATGTCGCTGAATGCCGGTAATTTGGAAAATAAAGGATATGAAGTGGTATTGAACCTGATTCCGGTACAGACAAAAAACATTACCTGGGCGTTGAATATGAATGGGGCCCGGAACGTCAATCGTGTAACTAAATCAGGTATCACGACAGATTACGGATATAAAGAGTACTTGAATGGCGTTGCTATTATTCCGGGTGAGGCCTTAAATACTTTTTATTCTTATAAGTTTGATAAACTGGATGGGAATGGATTACCTACCTTTAAGGACATAGAGGAAACCGATGGAATTACTCAGGAAGAGATGTTTCAGAAAGTGTTTTCACATTCCGGAACGCGGATTCCTGATATTACCGGAGGATTCGGTACCAGTGTTTCCTATAAAAATCTGACAATAGGAGGTTTCTTTTCCTACAGTTTGGGAACTAAAATCCGGTTGAACGATTTGTATAGCGATACCGGACAGAAGTTACCTCAGCCACAGCAGAATATGAACAAAGCTTTTGTAGATCGCTGGAGAACATCCGGTGATGAGAATCGCACCAATATACCTGTTCTGAGCGTTGATCCGATGAAAATGTATGGATATGGAGTTGATCGTACTATTGAAATTGCCGATAATGGCTGGGAAATGTATAATAAAAGTGATTTACGGGTTGCATCGGGAAACTATCTGAGATTGAAAAACTTGTATTTACGGTATCGGCTAGGTGAGAAAATCTGCCATAAAGTATATGCTAAAAGTATCAATTTAAAATTTGAAGCAACCAATTTATGGCTGTTGGCTGATAAAAAACTGAAAGGACAGGATCCGGAACAGTTGACGCTGGGAGGCGCTTCGACACCTCCGACTTCCTCTTATACATTGGGATTGGATATAACCTTTTAAATTGTAAGTCATGAAAAAAAATATACTTTTATTGTGGGTAGTTATGACCTTTTTTACTTCCTGTTCGGATTTTCTGGAGGAAAAATCTCAGGATCTGATTATTCCGAAAACAGTGAAAGATTACCGGGAACTGCTTTTCGGAGAAGCATACCTGCGTGAGACCACTTCTATACATACCTGGCTGGATCTGATGACCGATGATGTAAAGGAAAATATCAAAGGGAGTATTATCGGGACAGACACCAGGACTAAAGTATTCGGATATTATACCTGGCAGCCGAAAGCAGAGGAAACTATCGTCGGCGCCTTAAATGCCGATTTGTCCTGGAAGACCTATTACCACTCTATTTTGATTTGTAATGTAGTCCTGAATGATATCGGGGATATTTCCGGTAGTCAGGCGGAGAAAGAGGATCTGAAAGCAGAAGCTTATGCTATGCGGGCATACTCTTATTTTATGCTGGTCAATTTATATGGAGTCCCTTATAACAAAGCTACGGCATCAACAGATTTAGGAGTTCCTGTTAACGATGTGACAGGTATGGAGGACCGGCAGTTTAAACGTGAAAGTGTGGCACGTATTTACAAGCAAATAGAAGATGATTTGGCGGAGTCTGTTAAATGTTTTAAGGCTTCGAATCTGAAAAAAACTTATTTCCGATGGAATCTTCCGGCTGTTTATCTGCTTGCTTCCCGGGTGAGTTTATATAAAAAAGAATACGATAAGGTGATCGAGTATGCTACAAATGTGATCGCCACTAATCCTCAGATTTACAATCTGGCCATTAAAAGTGGTGAGGATGTTTTTTTGAATGAGAAAAATCCGGAAATATTATTTACATATGGAGATTATTTGATCAGCTTTTATGCACGTATGGCGAAATGTAATTTTCCGATGTCAGATGCTTTATACACTTTATATGGTGGTACTAATGATTTACGTCTTGGGGCTTTCTTTTATAAGAGAAGTTCATACTATGTGGCTTATAAAAATGAGCTGGCAACGACAACCGGTGCTTACGGATTTGCACTGAGAACAGCAGAGGCTTATCTGAACCGTGCGGAAGCCTATGCTGAGACGGGTGAAAAAGAAAAAGCATTAAATGATCTGAAATCTATACGTTTGAACCGTTTGAAAGTGTATAAAGATCTGGAGGCTGATACAAAAGAAGATGCGGTTTTACGTGTCAGGGAAGAGAGAAGGCGGGAATTGTGTTTTGAGTTTCACAGATGGTTTGATTTGAGACGGTGGGACCAACCCCGTATCGAACATACCTTCACCCGCGATATCAAGAAACCGGATGAAGTAGAGAAATATGTGCTGGAGAAAAACGATCCTGCTTACACCCTTCCAATACCCACTTCAGTGATGGATTATGAACCGAATCTACAGGATAATCCTCGTCCGGTGCGTCCGGATCTGAATCAGCCTGTGGAAGAGCAGTAGTGAAACGATGAGTATTAATTTGAAAAATCAATGTTATGAAGAGTAGATGTTTGTTATATATATTGATAGCATTCTTTTTTTCTTCCTGTTATCAGGAAGAAGATATAGCTGGTGAACAAGGGTTTCCGAAATATAAAGTGGAGGATAGTTCCGATCCTATAGATCATTTTATATACGAATTTTATCAAAAATATAATTCATTCATTTTGTATAAGTATGAAGATGTGGATTATATGTGGAATATGAGCAGTGTTTTGCCGGTAAATCTGGTCAGGCAGACAGAGAAGGACTGTTTAAAGGAAGGCGTTCAGTTTATGGAGAGTGTATTCTTTAAATATTATGGAGATCAGTTTAAAAAGGATTATTTCCCTTTTAAGATTTTAATGGCTGATTCTGTTCAGATTGTGAAAAGTGGTACCTTGTATCCCAATGAACCAGCGACTGCCGGGCTTAGTTTTATAAGTATCGGAAATATCCGCCAGGGAATTGGTGAGATATCAAAAGACAGGCTGATCTATTTAAGAGGAGAAATCAATGCTGTATATTGGGCCAATGTTTTATACGATAACGATCGGATTACGCTACCGGAAGCTTTTTGGAGTATCAGTGAGGATTACTACGGAATAAATCTGAAGAATCTCGATGAAAATGAGGATATTGCAGCTCCTGATATCGACGTTAAAAAGTACGGTTTCTGGGAACAGTCACCTGAAAGTGTAAATCCTAAATATTATTGTATGGCTCCAAAGCAGACTTTGGATTTATATCAGTTTATTAAAATGATTACTACACATACTCAGGTAGAAATGGAGGCTCTCATTGCTCCCTATAGTAAATTGAAAGACAAGTATTACCTATTGGTCAGCCAGCTAAAGAATGTTTATGGGGTAGATATACAAGCTATTGGTAACGACAATTAATTATAAATCAGAAGATATGAATAAGAAGATTTTGTATTTAACTATTTTCGTCCTGGTGCTGTGCCTGTCAGTCGGAGCGGAAGATTTTAAGAAAAAGAATAAGAGTGGCAAGAAAGATGTCGCTGCAGCATTTACGGATGCCGCTAAAAAGGAGAAAACCAAAGAGGAAGGGTATAGTAAGATTATTACAAAAGATGCAAAAACTAAGAAGGGGTTGATTACTGTACATATGGTAAAAAGTACCCTATATCTGGAGATTCCTTTGGATTTGATGGGGAAACAGTTGTTGTTTGCAGGACGTGTGGCGGAAATCAGCAATAATAAAGATGTGATTGCCGGACAAATGCCACAGGATCCGATGTTGGTAGAGTGGAGCCGGGACGATGAAAAGGTGTATTTACAAAATAATATCAGCAGGGCGGTTTGTGATGAGAATGAGCCGATAGCTCTTTCTCTGGAGAAGAATAATCTGAAACCGGTGATCCGGGCTTTCCCGATCAAGGCTTTTAATAAAGATTCCAGTGCTGTCGTGATCGATGCAACCAAATTATTTTGTGCTGATGAAAAACCTGTTTCTCCTTTTATTCCGGCCTCTCCTTTCGATGCGTTGTTTGGAATGAAAAAGATGAAAGGAGTTTTTAAAGCCGATTTGTCTTCCATTATGGACTTCAAGGCTTTTCCTCAGAATATTTCAGTAAAAAGCAGGGTTGCCTATACTGTGAATGGGGAACCCTTTACCGCTGTGGTCAATTTATCGATGATCTTATTACCTGATAAACCGATGCGCCCCAGGATACTGGATCCGCGAATGGGATATTTTTCAGATCGGAAGGTGTTGTACTCTACCGATAAGGACCAAAGTGAGAAAATTGCATATGTAAATCGCTGGCGTATCGAACCTAAACCGGAAGACCTGGAAAAATACAAGAGAGGGGAGTTGGTTGAACCTGCAAAACCTATTGTTTTCTATGTAGATAATGCTTTGCCTGAAAAGTGGAAGAAATATATTAAGCTGGGCATAGAGGACTGGCAACCTGCTTTCGAAGCTATTGGTTTTAAAAATGCTATTGTTGCAAAAGACTTTCCGGTAGACGATCCCGATTTTGATCCGGATGATATTCGTTATTCCTGTTTCAGATATGCAACGACGACAGTGGCGAATGCAATGGGACCGTCCTGGACAGATCCCCGTTCAGGAGAAATTATACAAGGATCAGTTTATATGTATCACGATGTGTTGAAATTGTTGCACAACTGGAAATTTGTTCAGACGGCACAAGTTGACCCTAAAGCCCGGGCTGCTGTTTTCGATGAAGAGACCATGGGAGCAAGCCTGCGTTATGTCGCTTCTCATGAGATAGGACATACACTGGGACTTATGCATAACATGAGAGCCTCTTACTCTATTCCGGTGGATTCTTTGCGTTCGCCGGGTTTTACGGAAAAATATGGCACTACTACTTCAATTATGGATTATGCCCGGAATAACTATGTAGCACAACCGGAGGACAAGGATGTCAGACTGATTCCTCCGCTTTTGGGAATATATGATATATTTATGATTAAATTGGGATATGCTCCGGTTTACGATGCCCAAACACCTGCCGATGAGTATGCCACTATCAATAAATGGATTCTGGAAAAGGCTGATAACCCTATGTATACCTATGGAGAACAACAGGTCTTGGGAACTTTAGATCCTGCATCCCAGTCAGAATCATTGGGTGACGATGCTGTGAAAGCCAGTCGGTATGGTATAAAAAACCTCCGTTACATTATGGACCATTTGTTGGAATGGAGTGCTGTGGAAAACCGTCCTTACACTCAGACCAGCGAATTATATTCTGAACTCACTAAACAGTATCAGCGGTATATGGGACATTGTATGGCTTATATCGGAGGTTTGTATCTGTATAAGCCCGTGGCCGGGGATCAGCAGAAAGGTTTTGTTCCGGTATCCCGGGCGAAACAGAAAGAGGTGGTTCAATTCTTTTTCAACGAATTTAAGGAACAGCCGAAATGGATGGCACCTCGGGAATTGATGACGCTTTTTGATCCGAATAATGATATGGTAGCCAATTTGCAGGCCAATATATTGCGGAATTTGTTGAATAGCTCGACTTTGGGAAAAGTGGGTATCAATGCAAAATATTCCGAAAAGCCTTATACACAGAAAGAGTATATGGAGGACCTTTATCAGGGAGTTTGGAGTAAGACATTGCAGGGAAAAGCATTGGACAGATACGAACGTAATCTGCAATATGCATATGTGCAGTATCTCTTGAAGGAAATGGAGCTGACAAAAGAAACTGAAAAATCAAAAGGGTTTTCTTTGGGTAGTTTTTATACAGAAGAAATACTTATGCCTTGCCAGTGTTATGAACATCGGCTCCGAATGGCTGAGCAGATGAGTGGAAATACAAAAGAAGCCGATCTGAAGATCAATGCCAAGACTTTGTATTACGGGCAATTGGTGAAATTGCGGGAATTATTGAAGAATAAGAGGGTTACTGCAACAGGCGATGACCGCAGTCATTATGATTATCTTTATTATGAGTTGTCAAATTCTTTAAAATAAGATATATTTAATTCCGGTATGGGGACCTCAGATTTTTTCTGAGGTCTTTTTTATATTAAGCTTTTGGAAGTTATTGATCAGAAAAAAAATTCATCGGGTGAGTAAGTGTAATTTGTGGGATAATTGTTATAGTAGGAGCAGGATATTTCAAAATAATTTGGTTTATTTTGTGGCGGTGTAAATAGCAAATCAGAATTAATAAATACTACATTATGAGACAAAAATTACTTACATTACTTACAACGTTTGCATTTGTGGTGGGAATTTTTGCCCAGGCAATGGCGGAGAAGAAAAATTATGTGGATTATGTGAATCCATTGATGGGAACATTGTCAGAGTTTAAATTGTCAACCGGTAATACTTATCCGGCCATTGCACGTCCCTGGGGAATGAATTTCTGGGTTCCTCAGACCGGAAAAATGGGAGATGGATGGACCTATGTATATGATCATTATCGTTTACGTGGTTTTAAACAGACTCATCAACCCAGTCCCTGGATCAATGACTACGGAATGTTTTCCATTATGCCGGTGAAAGGAATGAAGATTACGGAGGAGGAACGGGCCAGTTGGTTTTCTCATAAAGCTGAAGTTGCAAAACCTTACTATTATAGCGTATATCTGGCAGAACATGATATTATCACAGAAATTACTCCGACCGAGCGGGCTGCTTATTTCCGGTTTACTTTTCCGGAAACGACGGATGGACATCTGGTGATCGATTCATATGACAGAGGTTCTTATATTAAAGTTATACCGGAAGAAAATAAAATTATAGGCTATACTACCCGGAATAGCGGAGGTGTACCGGAGAATTTTAAAAACTATTTTGTAATTCTCCTCGATAAGACACCGGCTTCCTGGTCCATCTGGAAAGATGGTAAAGTATGTGACGGTAAGGAGCTGGCAGATAACCATGTGGGAGCCATTGTTGGATTTAAGACGAAACGGGGCGAGAAAATACAGGCCCGGGTGGCTTCTTCTTTTATCAGCTTTGAGCAGGCGGAGCGTAACCTGAAAGAACTGGATGGAAAGAGTTTCGATCAGGTGAAGGAAGAAGGAAAAAAGGTATGGAACGAAACGTTGGGTGTTTTTGATGTGGATATGGATTTGGATGAAATGCGGACATTTTACTCCTGCCTGTATCGGTCGGTACTCTTCCCGCGAATGTTTTATGAGTTTGATGAAAATGGGAAAGTGGTGCATTACAGCCCCTATAACGGACAAGTTCTGCCGGGATATATGTTTACGGATACCGGTTTCTGGGATACTTTCCGTTGTTTGTTTCCCTTGTTGAACCTGGCTTATCCTTCGATGAATGCAAAAATGCAGGAGGGTTTGCTGAATACCTATAAAGAAAGTGGATTCCTGCCGGAATGGGCTTCTCCTGGGCATCGCGGCTGTATGGTCGGTAACAATTCAGCCTCTGTGGTTTCTGATGCAATCCTGAAAGATATTACACCGAAAGAAATGCAATTACCTTTGTATGAGGCCATGGTTGCGTCGGCTAACAATTGTCATCCCACTGTAAAGTCTACCGGGCGTTATGGGTATGAATATTACAATGAGCAGGGATATGTACCTTACAATGTGGGTATAAATGAGAGTGTAGCCCGTACGCTGGAGTATGCTTATGACGATTGGTGTATTGCGCAGGTGGCGAAAAAACTGAATCGTCCTGCAAGTGAAATCGAGTTGTACACGAAACGTTCCCAGAATTATAAAAATGTTTTCGATCCTTCTCACAATCTGATGCGTGGCAAAAATAAGGATGGAGAATTCCAGTCGCCGTTTAACCCGTTGAAATGGGGAGATGCTTTCACGGAAGGAAACAGCTGGCATTACACTTGGTCTGTATTTCATGATGTCAAAGGATTGATGGGCCTGATGGGAAGCCGGGAAAATTTTGTACACATGCTGGATTCTGTATTTGCTGTTCCGCCTATTTATGATGAAAGTTATTATGGAGGTGTTATCCACGAAATCCGGGAGATGCAAATCATGAATATGGGAAACTATGCTCATGGGAACCAGCCGGTACAGCATATGATTTATCTTTATAATTATGCCGGAGAACCTTGGAAAGCCCAGTATTGGTTAAGGGAGACCATGGAGAAAATGTATCGTCCCACTCCCGACGGGTATTGCGGAGATGAGGATAACGGACAGACTTCTGCCTGGTATGTGTTCTCTGCCTTGGGATTCTATCCGGTATGTCCGGGAACTGACCAGTATGTATTGGGAGCTCCGCTGGTGCGTAAGGCCACCGTCAGACTGGAAAACGGTAAGAACATAGAAATTTCAGCTCCGGATAACAATGACTCCAACCGGTATATTAAAAGTATGAAACTGAATAAGAAATCATACGATAAAAATTTCCTCACCTATGAAGATTTGATGAAAGGTGCCAGATTAGATTTCAAAATGAACGATGTTCCCAATTACAAGAGGGGAATAAAAACAGAGGATTTTCCTTATTCTTTTAGCAAATAAAAGTATGAGTACAGATAAAGGGATGTCCCCAAAAATTGGGGACATCCCTTTTATTTTTAGAAGTTTTTGATAAAATCGTCAAATGAACCTTTTGTAATTTCCATTTTTTCTTTCATGCGCATTTTCTTCCGGGAAATGCTGCCTTTGGCAATGTGATAGATTGCAGCGAGTAAAGAAAGGGATAATTCCATTTTTACCAGACAGCAAAATTTTATATCATTTTCGTCCAGTTCCGGGAATTTTTGACTTAGCCGTGTTGTGAAATTATCAAAACAGGCATTTGTATTATCAATCATCACTTGCCATTCAGCTTCGCTGATTGTTTTTATATTTTTGCTATCCAGCTCTTTTAACAGGATGGGGAGAGTGATCTCGTTTAATCTTTTGTAATAAGCTATGTTTTGATGAAGTCTTTGAACTTCCATTTTATTCCGGACGTCTTTTTCCTGTAATAATTGATATTCAATTTCTTTTTTGGCTAACCGGGCTTCAATTGCCTCCTGTTGGCTTTGGCGGATTTTCTTTTTTTGTTTTTTCTTTTCATTCTGATAGTTATAAATAATGAAGATCAGAACAATGATAGCTGTCAGAGAAATAAGCATGAATTGATAGAATTTCTCTTTTTTGTCATCCAGTTCCGATTCAAGAAGCCGGGCTTTTTGTTTTTGTTGTTTGTAAGCTTGTATGTCCTGTAAATGATCGATAAAATTTTCTTTTCTGGCCTTATTCAGGGAGTCCCGGTATTTGACGTAAAGCTCCAGGTATTGTAAGGCCTGGATGTCTTCTTTTTTTTGTTTTTTTAGTTCATATAGTTTATAAATGGCGGGTAATTTTATGCTGGGTTGGGGGGTATTCATGCAATATTTAAGATAGAATAGTGCAGAATCAGATCGGTTTAAGCGGTAGTATGCTTCGGCTTTTGCTTGATAGTATGCAGGAAGACTTTTTTCATCTTTACTGATTTGTATGGCCTGATTTATATAGTAAAGGGCTGAGTCGGGCTGGTCTGTTTGCAGGTAATTTCCGGATAAGTTTTTAAGGATTGAAGCAATTAGTTTTGATTGATTTACCGGAGCTAATCGGCGGGCTTGATGGAGCA
Organism: uncultured bacterium; assembly: GCA_905215395.1. Taxonomy (GTDB): domain Bacteria; phylum Bacteroidota; class Bacteroidia; order Bacteroidales; family Marinifilaceae; genus Odoribacter. Next base: position 20,012 of record CAJMQA010000011.1, read on the forward strand.
AGGCAATGCTTTTCCGGGGAATGGAGTCCGAAAGGCTACCGGCAACTCCGTTTAAGGTGGAACAATATAATGTTGTATCGTTCAATAGTTTTGCATATTCCAGCTCTTGTCTGGCTGCGTTTAATTTTTCTTCCCTCATTGACTTGAATTGGTAAATTCTGCTCATATAGTGGTATAAAAGATATTTGGTTTTGTTGTGATTGGAAACATGGATATAATTTTCTGCTGTCTGATAATTTTCAATGGCTTCAAAGAAATAATTTTGCTGATGGAATAACCGTCCTCTCAGATAATAAGCTTGAAAAAGCCGGGCAGAGTCCTGGAGCTTTGTATAGTAATCAATGGATATTTGCAATAAGGAATCGGTCGGAAAGATTTGTTCGTATTTTTCATCTTCCTGAAAAAGCAAAAGATAAAAAAGTGCCTGTTCCCGTCCGGACAATTGTGTCCTGTCTATTTTATTCAGGGAATCAAGAACCATTTTCTGTGAGTTGTTAATCAGTTGTTCCAGACAGAGGAGTTCGTCTATGTATTTTTCCTTCCGGAGTAAGGTATAGGTTGTCCACAAAATTAGTATGGTCAATAATATGTAAATGGATTTTTTTACCATTTTGAATAATAAAATTTTATTACAAATGAACAAAAAATATTTCTTTTGATCAAGGATGATTTACTGATTTTCTATTTTGTGCAGCGTAAATTTGTTTCAGAATTTGTTGTCCCAGAGTATCCCGGTAATGGGTTGTTTCATAGAAATTATGGATATCATTGGTATAAGTATTAATCCCGGAAAAATCAAATACGTTTTCAGAACCGAAGATCTGTTTTAGTTTTGCCAGATCTGCCGGATTAAATTGCTGTTGTGAATAATTGGGATTAATGATGATCTTAAATTGAGTATGGTGTTTTCTTATAATAGTGTAGATCTCTTTTAGTTGTTTGACGGATGCGCCGTTGACAACCGGAGGATATTCCTGATACTGTCCGCTTCTCGTATAAAATACGTAGGACCGGTTTTTCCAATATTTTACACCTATTCTCCGGATCTCGTTTTCAGAAGGATTTATTTGGTCATTGGTTAGCAGATTGCGTTGTGATGAGGTGGGGTTAATGATTCCATTCATATAGGAACGGTAATGATGAAATAATTTGTAATCCAGGTATGGAATCAGAAATTTCGGATTCAGAAATCCTTGAAGGAAATACATTTGAAAACTAAAATTGCTCTTACCTGAAACATCAGGCGGTAATACAAACATGTAGTTGCTGGAGGGTTGTGTCTTTTGTAACAAAGACTTGTCAAAGATAAACAGTAGATTGGAGATCGGGATGTTTTGCCGGTCGAGGGCTTTTAGTTTCTGGCATACCTCTCCGAGGCCTTCTGCATTTCCATATAAACGGATGGCTTTTCCTGCTTGCAGGTATTTTTCCCATTCCTGCGTTTTATAGGCCATCGTGCAAGAGTTGCCTAATATAAATGAATTGAAATGCAAAGAATCCTGAAAATTCAGATAAGTCTGCCAGCCAATATAACTTTCATTTAGAAAAAGAGGATGTGTATCATAGGTTTTGTATTTACGTAAAACCTTAAAGGGGTCATTGTATATATACAGACCGATTAATAATAGAATTGGCAATATAAAACAGATACATTTGAAAATGAATTTTTTAAAGCTTTTCATATATCAGAATTGTAAATAGATGAAATTTTCATTACCCAGTTCTCCAAATATAAAAATGATCAGAATGATGATATAGTAAATGCTCCAGCGTACAATTCCCGGTTGCCTGCTTAAGGCATTTAACAGGTCTTTTTTAGACATGAGATATTCATACAAAAACATTAGAAAAATTCCGCATCCCAGAATAAGCAGATCATGATCTGACATACCTAGTTTGAATTCTTTGTAATAAGAGTTTACGTGGAAAGATATATGTTTCAGATAATACGTAATATCTGTAAGTGTTTCGAGACGGAAAAAGAGTAAGGAAAATGCAAACAGAAAATATGTTCTCAGGATATAGACTACGTTAAAGGAAATATTTCCCAGAAATTTTTTGATCCGTTCGCGGACTGTAGGGGTGAATATCTCATAACTGACAAAAATACCCTGCAGTAATCCGTATATCATATAATTCCAGCCTGCTCCATGCCATATCCCCAAAATGGTAAAGGTGATCAGTAAGGCATAGATAATTCCCCATTGTCCCCAATTCCGTTTGGCAGCGGCAATTGGAGAGTACAGATAATCCCGTACCCAACTGGATAAAGATATGTGCCAGCGTCTCCAGAAATCAGTGATTGTCGTAGCGACGAATGGCCGGTTGAAGTTGGGGGATAACTTCAGCCCGAACATGGCGGCGCCTCCTATGGCCATATCTGTATAACCGGAAAAATCTGTATATAATTGCAGTGGGTATAGTAATCCGGCGAGCAGAAGCTGTAATCCGGAAGCATCCTGTACGGCATTGAACACACTATCCAGATGCGGGGCCAGACGGTCTGCAATAATGACCTTTTTCATCAGTCCGATTCCGATCAGCTTCATGCCATAGATGGTCGTTGTATAATTAAATTTCTTACTCTCCTGCAACTGTGGGAGCAGGTCATAACTTCGCTCAATAGGTCCGGACAGGAATTTCATGAAAAATAGCATGTACAACAGGAAATTTACCGGAGAGGCTTTTGCCTTTTCTTCTTCCCAGTAAATGTCAATGAGATAGGAAATGGCTTGAAAAGTGTAAAATGAAATGCCTAGTGGAAATAATACAGTAGTTTTAGGAAGATGCCAGTTAATTTCGCACCAGTTTAATAGTAATTGCAGATTTTCTTCAATAAATCCCAGATATTTGAAAAGTACCAGGGACAGGCATAAGATTATAATACCACTGATAAATACTCTTTTCCTGGCCGTTTCCCGTTGCAGTCCGGCAAGCCATCTTCCCCAATAAAAAGTGAATACCGAAATACTCAGGGCAATGAATAGAAAAAGGACATTGAAATATCCGATAAAAAGGCAACTTCCCAGTAAAAGTACATGATATTGAAAGGATGCCTTGATACGATAGAAGATGAAAAGGCAAATAGTAAAAAAGACGATAAAAGATAATGAAGTAAACAGCATTGATTATTTCGTTTTACTTTGAATAGAGCTATATAGATCACCTACATGCCTGAATTTTAAAATTTCCCGTAATCCGAAACGAATATTAAAATGTTTTTCGATGGCGGTGATTAAACGCATGTTGGACAAGGAGTCCCAGCCTTCAATGTCCTTGGCTGTTGTTTCTGCTGTCAACAGAATGTCCTGTTTTTTTAATACCTCGCGAAAAATGGGTGTGAGTTCGTTCAAAATTTCTTCAGTCTCCATGGTATTAGATAAAATTATATTAAAGTTGATATCTTTTTCCGGTCTGTTTTGTTACTTTGGTTCAGAGGAAATTCCTTTATGAAGTGAATATCTTCCGGTATCATGTAACGGGGGAGACGGGCTTTCAGGAAAGCCGTCAGCCCTTCCTGGTTTTCTGGTTCCGCTTCTATGAATAAATGCAACTTGCAACCCTGATCTTCCCCATATTGCGGTATAGCGACAACATTGACCTGATGAGGATAAAATTGTCTTACCGTATACTCGATTTCACTTAATTCAACCCGGAATCCCTGTATTTTAACCTGATAATCCTTACGTCCACAGTAGATGATATCTTTATCCTGGTCCATATAACACAGATCTCCTGTTTTATAATATATTTTGTTTTTTTCCGGGCGGATAAAAGCTGTCTCTGACTTTTCCGGGTCTTTCCAATAACCTTGCATGAGCTGAGGACCATTGATGCATAACTCTCCTTTTTCCCCGGTTGGCAGTATTTCCCCGTTTTCGTTAACAATAATTGCTTCCATGTTTTGTAAAGGTTTTCCGATAGCAATCATTCCATTGTACTGTTTGCAATTTTCCCGAGGAATGTTGTAGGCCGTACAATAAATACATGCCTCTGTCGGACCGTATAGGTCGATAAATGAAGCATTGGGGGCGCAATGCATGAATCGGTGCACCAAATCTGCATTTGAAGCTTCGGCGGAAACAATGAGGTATTTTAATTTAGGAAGATAAATTTCATCGAAATAAGGAGACAAAAATTGTAATAATGAAGGTGGTATTGTGACAGAGGTCAGTTCCTGCTCTTCCAGCAATTCAAATACCTGCATGTATTTTAGTCTTTGGGGACTAACCGTGTAAATACAGGCTCCCAGAGTCAGTGGATGCAAGAGGGAGACTACAGAGATATCGAAAGTCAGTTCGAATGTCTGTAACATCCTGTCTGCAGGTCCCAGTGTCCAGCCTAAATTGGAATAGGCTGTATAAAAAGCATTCAGATTCCTGCGGCTGATGGGGACCCCTTTGGGAACCCCTGTACTGCCCGAAGTAAAAATAATGTATGCATTGGAGTCAGGAGTGCCACAAAGGGAGAGATGGGCTGTATTTTCATCCCGGATGCCCTCTGTACACACGAACCGGAGTGATTCGGGCATATGTACAGACATCCGGTGTTCTTGTGCATAGAAAACCTGTTGCATACCGGTAATTTCTGTAATGAATTGGTTTCTGTAAGCGGGATAATCCGGGTGTAAAATAACGTAAGTTTTTCCGGCTATCAGAATTGCCAGTATTGAGGCATAGGTTTCGATCCGGTTTTCTGCTACGACTCCGATGAC